>NZ_JBEXJK010000007.1:0-56145 GCF_040609095.1 Kitasatospora sp. NPDC004799 | reverse complement strand
GTCCGCGAAGATCACCGCCAACGCATCACAGCGTGCAGTTGATCAATTACCCAACACTTTCTCAGCCGTCGTCCGCCAACTCCAGGTGCCGCCGGACCAGATGGTGCACGCAGGCCACCGTGTGCGCCTCGGCGGCGGCCCGGGCGCCGGCCGCGTCGCCGGCCAGCACGGCGACCAGGATCTCCCGGTGCTGCTCGGCGAAGCGCTCCCGGTCCGGCCCGTACGGGGCGGGCAGCCAGAGCAGCGGGCCGAGTTCGGCCTGGAGCCGGACGGCGAGCTGGGTGAGCCGCACGGACTGGGCGGCGACGGCGAGTTCGATGTGGAAGCGGGCGTCGGCACGGCGCTGCTCGGCGGGCCCGGCGGCGTCCCGCAGGTCGTGCACCAGCCGGGTGAGCCGGGGGCCGAGGTCGGTCGGCGCGCGTTCGGCGGCGAGCCGGGCGGCGGTGCCGAAGACGGCCAGCTCCTCGTCCCCGAGGTCGCGCAGGTCCACGGTGGCGAGGTCGCGCAGCCGGGCGAGCTGGAGGTGTTCGCAGCCGCCGGCGGGGGTGCGGACGAAGCTGCCGCCGTTGCGGCCCCGCCGGGTCTCGATCAGGCCGGCCTCGCGGAGCAGTGCGAGGGCCTCTCGGACGGTGCCGTTGGCGACGCCGAGCTGGTCGGCCAGGTCGTTCTCGCTGGGCAGCTGGTCCCCGTCGGCGACCAGCCCGAGGGCGATCGCCTCGGTGATCCGGCGGGCCACCGCGTCGGCGCGCCCGAGGTCGGCGAGCGGCGCGAGGACGGCGCTGAGCAGCGGGGTCGCACTGCCGATCGTCGTCATGCGTGCCCCTCCTCGATCGCCGCCGGACCACCGCCGCCGTCACCGGACCGCCGTCACCGGACCACCGCCGCCGTCACCGGACCACCGCCGCCG
Organism: Kitasatospora sp. NPDC004799; assembly: GCF_040609095.1. NCBI lineage: Bacteria > Bacillati > Actinomycetota > Actinomycetes > Kitasatosporales > Streptomycetaceae > Kitasatospora > Kitasatospora sp. NPDC004799. Next base: position 55,238 of record NZ_JBEXJK010000007.1, on the reverse strand, counting down.
TCCGCCGACCACCGCCGCCGTCCGCGGACCACTGCCACCGGAACCCGTCCGACCGGACGTTCCCGCAGGGTACCTCCGGTCGAGCGCGCACTCTTGCCGCTAGAAACCCAATCTCGTATGTTTTCCCGCATCCTCGGCCCGAGCATCACCCCGTAGCGCTCCCACGCATCACGACACGTTCCCAGGAGCTGGTCATGACCGATGCCAGTGCACGTGCCACCGCCCACGCCCCCGACCCGGACGCCGAACGGCTGGCCGCCCTCGGCTACACCTCCGAGTTCAAGCGCGACATGAGCCTCTGGGCGAACTTCTCGCTCGGTTTCACGTATCTCTCCCCCGTCGTCGGCGTGTACACACTCTTCGCCTCCTCGCTCCGGACCGCCGGGCCGCCGATGGTCTGGAGCTTCCTGATCGCGGGGCTCGGCCAGCTGCTGGTGGCCCTGGTGTTCAGCGAGGTGGTCGCCCAGTTCCCGGTGGCCGGCGGGGTGTACCCGTGGGCGCGCCGGCTTTGGGGCCGCACCTGGGGCTGGCTGACCGGCTGGGTCTACCTGCTGGCGCTGATGTCCACCATCGCGGCCGTCTCCTACGGCGCGGGCCCGTACGTGGCCGCCCTGCTGGGCGTCGAGCCGAGCACCGCGACGACGGTCTGGTGCGCACTCGGCCTGCTGGCGCTCGCGACCGTGATCAACCTCGGCGGCACCAAGGTGCTGTCGGCGGCGGCCGTGTTCGGCTTCGCCGCCGAACTGGTCGGCGCCCTGGCGGTCGGCGCCTGGCTGCTGCTGACGCACCGCTACCACGGCCTCGGCGTGGTCCTCGACCGCTTCGGGGCGGGCGGCGACGGCGACTACACCGACGCCTTCCTGGCCGCCGGGCTGATCGCGGTCTTCCTGTTCTTCGGCTTCGAGGCCTGCGGCGACGTCGCCGAGGAGGTGCCCGAGCCGGGTCGACAGATCCCCAAGTCGATGCGGCGCACCATCTACGTCGGCGGCGCGGCGGCGATCGGGGTCAGCCTGGCCCTGGTGATGTCGATCCAGGACATCGGCGCGGTGGTCTCCGGCGCGGACACCGACCCGGTGGCCGCGGTGCTGCACGACGCCTTCGGCGCGACCGGCGCCCGGGTGGTGATCGCCGTGGTGCTGATCTCCTTCCTCTCCTGCGTGCTGAGCCTCCAGGCGGCGGCCAGTCGGCTGACCTACTCCTTCGCCCGGGACCGGATGATCGCGGGCAGCCGCCTGCTGGCCACCGTCTCGGACCGGCTGCGGGTGCCGCCGTACGCGCTGCTGCTCGCCGCGGCACTGCCCGGCGTGATCATCGTGGGCGCGTCGGCGCTCTCCGAGGGCGCCCTCACGAAGATCATCTCCTTCTCCTCCATCGGCATCTACCTGGCCTTCCAAATGGTGGTGCTGGCCGCCCTGCGGGCCCGGCTGCGCGGCTGGCGCCCGGGCGGGGACTTCCGGCTCGGCCGCTGGGGCCTGGCGGTGAACATCGGCGCGCTGGTCTACGGCGTCGCCGCGATCGTCAACATCTGCTGGGGCCGCACCCCGGACGCCGCCTGGTACGACAACTACCTGGTGCTGCTCTCGGCGGTGGTGGTGCTCGCGGCCGGCGGCCTCTACCTCCTGCTGGCCCGCCCGCACCTGCGCGGCGACGCCCCCTCGGGCGACGCGACCGCACACGACCGGAACGGCCGACGCGGCGGCCCCGACCGGCACAGCGGACCCGACTCGGACGTGAACGCATGACCGGCCTCCCGCTGGACGGCCTCCTGGTCGCCGACTTCGGCCGGGTCCTGGCCGCGCCCTACCTGACCATGCTGCTGGCCGACCTCGGCGCCGACGTGGTCAAGGTCGAGCGGCCCGGCACCGGCGACGGCACCCGCGCCTGGGGCCCGCCGCACGCCCAGGGCGAGGCCACCTACTTCCTCTCCGTCAACCGCAACAAGCGCTCCCTCACCCTCGACCTGCGCGACCCGGCCGACCACGCCCGCGCCGTCGAACTGGTCCGCCGCGCCGACGTGTTGGTGGAGAACTTCCGCCCCGGCACGATGGCCCGGCACGGCCTCGGCCCGGACCGCGCCCAGGCCCTCAACCCGCGGCTGGTCTACTGCTCGATCACCGGCTTCGGCACCGGCGAGGGCGCCGAACTGCCCGGCTACGACCTGCTGGTGCAGGCCGTCGGCGGCCTGATGTCGGTGACCGGCCCGGCCCCCGGCGAGCCGGTGAAGACCGGCGTCGCGCTGGTGGACGTGCTGACCGGGCTGCACGCGGCGGTCGGCGTGCTGGCCGCGCTGCGCGAGCGCGAGAGCACCGGCCGGGGCCAGCTGGTGGAACTGAACCTGCTCTCCACCCTGCTCTCCGGCCTGGTGAACCAGTCCGCCGGCTACACCCTGGCCGGCGCCGTGCCGGGCATCCTCGGCAACCGCCACCCGTCCATCGCCCCGTACGAGGTGTTCACCGCCGCAGACCGCCCGCTGGTCGTCGCGGTCGGCAACGACCGGCAGTTCGCCGCGCTCTGCCGGGGCGTGGACGCCCCCGAGCTGGCGGCCGACCCGCGCTTCGCCACCAACTCCGACCGGGTCGCGCACGTGACCGAGCTGGCCCGTGAGCTCACCGCCCGGCTCGAACGCCGCACCGCCGCCGAGTGGTTCGCGGTGCTCACCCCGCTCGGGGTGCCCTGCGGGCCGGTCAACGACCTGGCCGGGGCCTTCGCCCTCGCCGACTCGCTCGGCCTGCGCCCCCGGGCACCGCTGCCCGGCCCGGACGGCCGCCCGCTGGAGCTGGTCGCCAACCCGATCGGCCTCTCCCGCACCCCGCCCCGCTACCACCTGCCGCCGCCCCGGCTCGGCGAGCACACCGCCGAACTGACCGCCTGGCTGGACGCCCCGTACGACCAACCCCCGCACGACGAACCCCCGCACGACCAACTCCCGCACGACGAGCACCGCCACGACGAGCACCGCCACGACGAGGACCGCCCCTGAGCGCCGCCGGCCACCACGTGCGCGAGGCTCTCACCGGGCAGGCCGCCCACCACTGACGCACCGCCCCCGCACGCACCGAGGCCCGCGTCCGGCTTGTCCAGAGCCGGGCGCGGGCCGCCCCGTTCCCACCCGGCGCCGATGCCCGTGGCACCGGGTGGAGCCTTCCGGGAGTCCGGTCAGACCGCGACCGCCTCCTCCATCTCCTCCTCGGCCTCCTCCGGCGTCTCCGCCGGACGGCGCCCGCGGCCCTCGTACAGCGCGGCGGCCACCAGGACGGCCCCGCCGAGCAGCAGCCAGAGCAGCAGGGTCACGACGTGCCCGCCGAGGCCCGCCCCGCCGTCGAAGTACAGGATGTTGCGCGCTCCCTCCAGGAAGCCGGCGCCCGTCCAGAAGCCGTGCAGCCCGCCGAAGAACCCGTTCTGCAGCTCGGGCCGGTAGATGCCGCCGGAGGAGGTGAAGTTCAGCATCACGAACAGCACCATCAGGGCCAGCGTGGTCCACTTCTTCAGGAAGCTGTGCAGGCCGATGCCGATCAGCAGGATGCCCGCCGAGTAGAGCCAGCCGAGCGCCCAGATCGCGGCGTGGTCGTGGTCGACCACGTGGAAGACCGGCCCGGCGGTGACGATCCCGATCACGCTCACCACCAACGAGACCGCCACCCCGACCAGCGCCCGGACCTTCAGGCTCAGCCCCGCGCCGGCCGCGCCGATCACCGCGACGCTGGCGTAGGAGCCGATGCTCAGCGCGACCAGCAGGAAGAACAGGCCCTGCCCGGTCGGGTCGCCCTCGGCCGGGGTGGTCAGGTCGGTGACGTGCAGCGGCACGCCCTGCTGGTCGGTGACGTTGGTGAACACCGCCGTGGCGGCCACCACCGAGGTCTCCGAGTTCCCCTTGGCGACGATCAGCTCGGGGCTCCTGGCGTCCGGGACGAAGGCGCCCACCAGCTCCCGGTCGCGCAACAGGCGCTCGGCGCCGGCCCGGTCGTCCACGGTGCGGACGTCGAGCGCGTCCCCGGCCTTGCCCTGGATCGCCTGCGCCAGGCCCTGCGCCTGCGGCGTGGTGCCGACCACGGCCACCTCGAGGTGGTGCGGCTCGGGCTGGTGGAAGGCGCCCTGGTAGGCGAGCGCCATGCCCAGGCACATCAGCAGCGGGGTGATCAGGTGGATGGCCAGGTGCTTGAGCGAGTGCCCCAGGGCGGGCGCTGCGGCGGGGTTCCGGGGTGTGCTCATGGCGTTCGTACCGTCCTCCGGTGGTGTCTCTCAGCTCGGTCACGAAGATGGCAAATACAACCAATGAGGGTGGTAAATGCAACCAACTCGATGCAGCTTACAACCATCCGGCGCCGCGTGGAAGCCGAGCCCTCAGCTCAGCTCGAACACGCCGTACGAGAACCCGTCCGCCCGCAGCTCCCCGTCCGCCACCCGGGCACCCTGCACCTCCAGCGGCCGGACACCCTGCGCCCACCGGCCGCCCTCCGGCAGCCCCGGCAGCCCCGTCAGCCGTACGGACGCCGACTCGCGGCGCGGGTTGACGGCCACCAGGTACCGCCCGGCCCGGGTGTACACCAGCGGGTAGCCGACGTGCCGGACCTCCACCCCGCCGGCCGCGCCCAGCCCCGGGTGCGCCCGGCGCAGCGCGATCAGCCGCCGGACGGTGTGCAGCAGCGAGGTCGGGTCGGCCCGCTGGGAGAGCACGTCCGGGCGGTGCGGGTCCGGGTCGACCGGCAGGTACAGCCGCTCGGGCGGCGCGCTGGAGAACCCGGCGGTGGGGCCGGGCGCCCACTGCATCGGGGTGCGCGAGCCGGCCCGGTTGAAGCACGGGCCGAGCACGCTGCCCTCGGTGTCGGGCAGGCCCGGCAGGTAGCGCATGCCGATCTCGTCGCCGTAGTAGACGGCCGGGAGGGTGGGCCAGGTGAGCAGGAAGGCGAAGGCGGGGGCGAGTTGCTCGGCGGTGCGCGGGCCGGCGGCCAGGCGGGAGAAGTCGTGGTTCGCGGTGGGCAGCACGATGTGCCCGCTGCCCTCGGTGAGTTCGGCGGCGCAGCGCCAGGCGTCCAGGAAGGGCTGCGGGGTGCTCCGGCCCTCGGCCTCGAAGTAGCAGGCCTCCTGGCGCCAGAACTCCTCGACCGTCCCGCCGTTGTTGTTCCAGAGCGAGCGCAGCGGCAGGCCGTGGTCCTCGCCGCCGAAGTGCAGGAAGAAGTCGGCGTGGAAGCCGGCCGCGATGGCGGCGGCCGGGTCGCCCCACTCGGCGAGCAGGGCGGCCTCCGGGTGGGCGCGGTCCAGCCAGTCGCGCAGTTCGGTCCAGAGCTTGGCGGTCTCCACCTTGCCCGGGTCGTCCTTGACCAGCGAGTACGCCATGTCCACCCGGAAGCCGGACACCCCGAGGCCCAGCCAGTGCGCCATGATCGCGCGCAGCGCCGCCCGGTTGGCGCGCGGGCCGTCCGCGTCCACCGCCTGCCGCCAGGGCTCCTCCGAACTGCTGCGCGCGTAGCCGAAGTTGAGCGCGGGCTGGCAGTCGAAGAAGTTCGGCCGGTACCAGCCGGGGCGGCTGCCGGGCGAGGCGACGAAGCCGTCCACCGGGCGGTCGGACCAGATGTACCGGTGGTCGGACGGGTCCTCGGCGGAGGCCAGGAACCAGGGGTGGCGGTCGGAGGTGTGCCCGGCCACCAGGTCCAGCAGCACCCGGATGCCCTTGCGGCGGGCGGCCTCGACCAGGGCCGCCAGGTCCTCGGTGCTGCCGTAGCGCGGGGCGGGGGTGAGGTAGTCGGAGACGTCGTACCCGGCGTCGCGGAACGGCGAGGCGAAGCAGGGGTTGAGCCAGACCGTGTCGACGCCGAGCCAGGCGAGGTGGTCCAGGTGCTCGGCGATGCCGGCGAAGTCGCCGATGCCGTCGCCGTCGGAGTCGGCGAAGCTCTGCGGGTAGATCTGGTACAGCACGGCGTCGGCGAGCCAGTCGGGGCCGGGTCGGGTCGAGGTCATGGGTGGTTCCTCCTGCCGGGGTCCGGTCGCCCGGGGCCTGGCCGGGCGGGGGGACCGAGCCGGGACGGGCTGGCTCGGTCGGGGGCCGAGCCGGGTGCCCTCGATTCTCGTCCAATCCCGGCCGTCCCGACAGCCCGCCTCACCCGCCGCCGCTTCCGCCGCGGGCCCGCGCCCGTACGCATGCCCGCCCCCGCACGCGCACCTGCCGTTCACGACCCCCGCCGTTCACGTCACCCGCTACGCGGCCGCCCCCGCGCAGGCCGCGGTGAACGCCCGGGCCCGCCGGGTGATCTCCGCCCAGTCCCCCGCCGCGACGACGTCCGGCGGCACCACGTCCCTCCCCGCGCAGACCGCGAGCGCGCCGTGCGCCAGGAACTCGGCGGCGTTGCCCGCGTTCACGCCGCCGGAGGCCACCAGCGGCACGCCGGGGTACGGTCCGCGCAGGTCCTTGAAGTAGCCGGGGCCGAACGCCCGGGCGGGGAAGATCTTGACGGCGGCGGCGCCGAGGTCCACCGCGTGCGCGACCTCGGTCGGGGTGAGCGCCCCGAGCACCACCGGCACCCGGGCGGCGGCCGCCGCCTCGGCGACCTCGGGACGGCAGCCGGGCGTGACCAGGAAGGAAGCCCCCGCCTCGACCCCGCGCCGGGCCTGCTCGGCGGTCAGCACCGTCCCGACGCCGACCCGCCAGCCCGCCCCGGACGCCCTGAGCAGATGCTCCGCCACCTCCGGTGTGGTGTAGGTGAATTCGGTCAGCTCGATGCCCCCCTCGGCGAGGGCGGCACAGAGCGCGGCGGCGTCCGGGATCCGGGGCGCGCGGACCACCGCGATCACCTGTTCACCGCGCAGGACGCCGAGACCGGACGGGGCACCGAGATCGGACGGGGCGGCGAGACCGGACGGGGCACCGAGATCAGGCGCGGCAGCGGCGGAATCGGACGTGACGGGGAGATCGGTCGGAGCGGAGAGCTCGGTCATAGGGCCAGGGTTCCTCGGTCGGTGCGACGCAGGGCGCGCCCGGGCCGGGCGCCGGTGGTGCGACCCTGCCGGATGACGGCGGTGCCGTTGACGTACACGTACTCGATGCCCTCGGCGGGCAGCCGGGGGTGCTCGAAGGTGGCGGCGTCCCGGACCCTCCCGGGGTCGAGGAGCACCAGGTCGGCGTGGTGTCCCGGGGCGATCCGGCCGCGCCGGTCCAGCCCCAGCCGGGCGGCGGGGCGGCCGGTCATCCGGGCGATCGCCTCCTCCAGCGTCAGCACGCCCAACTCCCGGCCGTAGTGGCCGAGGTAGCGCGGGAAGGTGCCCCAGGCGCGCGGGTGCGGCCGGGCGCCGACCAGCAGCCCGTCGCTGCCGACGGTGTGCGCGCGGTGGCGCATGATCGCCCGGACGTTCTCCTCGTGCCCGACGTGCTGGAGGATCGTGGTGGCCAGCTCGTCCCGGCGCAGCAGGTCCAGGAACACCTCGGTGCCGGTCCGCCGCTCCTCGGCGGCGAGTTCGGCGACGGTCCGGCCGACCGCGCCGACCAGCGCGGCCGAGCGGACGCCGGAGATCTGGATCGTCGCCCAGTCGGTGACCACGCCGTGGCAGCCGTCGCTGCCCTTCTCCTCCACCTCGTACCGGATCCGCGCGCACTGCGCCGGGTCGACGAGCCGGGCCAGCGTCGCGGCCGGTCCGCCCTCGGTGGCCCAACTCGGCAGCAGGGCGGCCAGCGTGGTGGAGCCGGGCAGGTAGGGGTAGCTGTCCAGGGTGAGGTCGACGCCGTCGGCGAGGGCCCGGTCGAGCAGCTCCAGCAGCTCGCCGGCCCGGCCCCGGTTGACCCCGAAGTTCATCGTCGCGTGGGTCAGGTGCAGCGCGCAGCCGCTCCGCCGGGCGATCTCCACCATCTCCGCATAGCCCTCCAACGCCCCTGCACCGTACGAGCGTTGGTGCGGGGCGTGGAAGCCGCCGTAGGCCGCGACGACGGTGCACAGCTCGACCAGCTCGGCGGTGTCCGCGTACATCCCGGGGGTGTAGCTGAGGCCGCTGGACATCCCGACCGCGCCGTCCAGCAGGCTCTTCGCCAACACCTGCCGCATCCGGTCGAGTTCGCCCGGCATGGGCGGCCGGTCGGCCCAGCCCACGGCGAGCATCCGCAGCGAGCCGTGCGGCACGAGGTAGCAGGCGTTGACGGCGACACCGGTGCGGTCGATCCGGTCCAGGTAGCCGGCGACGTCCCGCCAGTCCCAGTCGAAGCCGTCCGGATCGCCGTTCCAGCCCGCGAGTTGGCGGCGCAGCGCGGGCAGCGTGACGTCGTCCACCGGGGCGTAGGACAGGCCGTCCTGGCCGAGGACCTCGCAGGTGACGCCCTGGGTGACCTTGGCCGGGTGCTCGGGTTCGAGCAGCAGGGCCAGGTCGGAGTGGGCGTGCATGTCGATGAAGCCGGGGGCCAGGACCAGTCCGTCGGCGTCCACCGTCTCCGGCGCGTCGAGGCCCTGGCCGATCTCGGCGATCAGGCCGTCGGCGATCCGGACGTCCGCCCGGTAGCGCTCCGCGCCGGTGCCGTCGACGACCGTCGCGCCCCGGAAGACCGTCGCGCCCCCGCCGCCACCCCGGAGGACCGTAGCGCCCCCGCCCCGGGCGGGCGTTCTCTCCCCGGGCATCAGAAGAACGTCCTGACCAGGCCGGTGACCTTCGGCTCGGCCGCGTCCGCGGAGTCCAGCACCGGGATCGCCGTCCACTTGTCGAAGGCCGTGCACGGGTGCGAGACGCCCAGCCGCAGGACGGCGCCGATCGGCGCGAGGTCGCCCGCGTCGCGCAGGAAGGCGTGCTGGTCGTTGAGCGCGGTGATCCTGGCCGCCGTGCCGGTCAACTCGGCGCCGCCGCGCACCCGTTGCGGCTCGGGCAAGCCCTCGTCGAAGGGCAGGTCGCGCTTGCCGGCGTCCAGCAGCGCGAGCTGCGGCTCGGGCCGGGAGACCACCCGGGCCCAGCCGTGCAGCGCGCCGCGGAACGCCGCCGGCCCGCCGCCCCGGGCCAGCGGCGAGATGCCCCGGTAGAAGCCGTCGTCGTGGGCGATGTACGCCCCCGAGCGCAGCACCGTGAACGCCTCCGGCAGGTTCGCCAGCTCCTCGACCACCAGGTCGAAGTAGGCGCTGCCGCCGGCCGAGACCACCGGCGGGGCGCCGTCCGGGTAGGCGCTCGCCAGCCGGCCGTGCAGCTCGCCGAGTTCCCGCAGGTAGCCGCTGACGGTGGCCAGCCCCTCGGGGGAGGCGTCGTGGGCGAGCGCGCCCTCGTACCCGCCGACGCCCGCCAGGCGCAGGGTGGGGGCGCGCAGCACGGCGGCGGCGACCTCGACGGCGGCGTCCACCCCGCGGGCGCCGGTCCGCCCGCCGGGGCCGCCGAGCTCGACCAGCACCTCGACCGGCCGTTCGGCGCCGGCGGCGCGCAGCGCCTCGTCCATCAGCCGCACGCTCTCGGTGGAGTCGACCCAGGAGAGGAAGGCGAAGTCCGGGTCGGCGGCGAGTTCGTCGGCGAGCCAGGCCAGTCCGGCCGGTTCGAGCAGGGTGTTGGCGAGCAGGACGCGCTGGACCCCGAAGGCCCGGGCGATCCGCACCTGGGGCAGGTTGGCGAGGGTGATGCCGTGGCTGCCGGCGTCGAGCTGCGCCTGCCAGAGCGCGGGCGCCATGGTGGTCTTGCCGTGCGGGGCGAGCGCGACGCCCGCTTCGGCGCACCAGGCGGCCATGGTGCGGACGTTGTGGTCGAGGGCGGCGCCGTCGAGGGTGAGCAGCGGGGTGCCGAGCGAGGAGAGGGTGGGGCCGGTGGCGAGCCACTCCCGCGTGGTGCGGCCCCAGGACTGCGGCGGGGCGGCCTTGAACCGCCAGTCGAGCGGTTCGTCGGCCAGGGCGGCCACCGCGCCACGGGCGATGCACGGCCCGGTGCCACTGCTTGCGAAAGTCTGGTCCACCGTCTTCCTCCATCCGCACAGGTTGCAACATGCGCAACGAGGGTTGCACATGCTGGCAGCACGGTTCTAGCATCGGCGCCGGATCACGGTCAACGGACCTGACTCCCGGTCAACGGGGTCGACCTCCGCGTCACGCCGGTGCGCGACGGAGCCGACCCGGTGGGCCCGCTCTCGACGGAACGGCCGCAGACGAGGAGCCCCGCACATGCCGCGACAGGACACCCCGGGCCCGACCCGCCCCGGTCCTCCCCCGACGGCCGTGTGCGTGGGCGAGTCCATGGCCGTCCTGCTGCCGGACCGTCCGGGCCCGCTGGAGTCGGTGGAGAGCTTCCGGCTCTCGGTCGGCGGCGCGGAGTCCAACGTGGCGGGCGCACTGGCCGCGCACGGCGTGCCGACCGCCTGGATCAGCCGGGTCGGCGACGACGGCTTCGGCCGCCGGCTGCTCACCGAGGTCGCCGCCCGCGGGGTGGACGTCTCGGCGGTCGCGGTCGACCCCCACCGCCCGACCGGCGTCTACCTCAAGGAGGTCGGCGGCACCACCGGCGACCGCCACGACCTCGGGCCCGGCCGCAGCCGGCTGCACTACCACCGGCGCGGCTCCGCGGCCGCCGCGCTCTCCCCCGACCTGCTCGCCGACCCGGCCGCCGCCGCGCTGCTGGCCGGCGCCCGGCTGCTGCACCTGTCCGGCATCACCGCCGCGCTCTCCGACGGCTGCCTGGCCCTGCTGCGCGCCCTGCTCGCCGACCGCCGCCCCGGCCGCCTGGTCAGTTTCGACCTCAACTGGCGCCCCTCCCTCTGGCGCGACCGCGACCCGGCCGTGCTGCCGCCGCTGCTGGACGCCGCCGACCTGCTGCTGCTCGGCGCCGACGAGGCCGAGGCCGCCTTCGGCACCGGCGACCCGGCCGCCCTGCGCCGCCGCTTCCCCGCCCCGGCCACCGTCGTGGTCAAGGACGCCGCGCGGCAGGTGACCGCCCTGGAGCGCGACGGTACGGCGGTCACCGAGCCGGCCCTCGCGGTCGAGGTGGTCGAGGCCACCGGCGCCGGCGACGCCTTCGCGGCGGGCTACCTGGCCGGCACCGTCCGCGGCCTGGACCAGCGGCGCCGGCTGCGGCTCGGCCACCTGAGCGCCGCCTGCGCGCTGACCGCCCACGGCGACCAGGCCGAGCTGCCGGACGCCGCCGTGGTCGCCGCGCTGCTCGACGCCTCCCCCGCCGCCTGGGCCGCCACCCGGGTCACCGCGGCGGGCATCACCGGCCCGGGCCTGCCCACCAGCCGTGCCGGCGATCGCACCCCGCCCGCCGACGCGTCGTCGCCGCCCACCGCCCCGGCACCGTCCAGCGACCCGGCACCGTCCGCCGACCGGGCCCGGGCACAATGAGCGGGAACCCCAGCCCTCGAAGCGGAGCACGATGAGCCAGACCGTCACCCGCGCCCTGCGCATCCTCACCGAACTCGGTGAGGGCGAGCGTTCCCTCGCCGAACTCGCCGAGGTGCTCGGCGTCCACAAGACGACCGTGCTCCGCCTGCTCCAGAGCCTCGAAGAGGAACGATTCGTCTATCGCGACGCGGCCTACCGCTACCACCTGGGCGCCGGCCTGTTCGCGCTCTCCGGCCTGGCCCTGGAGCAGCGCGGCGTGCGCCGGATCGCCGCCCCGCACCTGGCCGAGCTGAACGCCGCCACCGGCCAGACCGTGCACCTGGCCGCGTACGAGGGCGGCGAGGTGGTCTACATCGACAAGTTCGACTCCCGCCACCCGGTGCGGATGTACTCCCGGATCGGCCTGCGCGCCGCCCTGCACAGCGCCGCCGTCTCCAAGGTGCTGCTGGCCGACCTGCCGCTGCCCGAACGGCGCCGGGTGGTGGCCGGGATCGACTTCACCCCGCACACCGAGCGCACCCTGACCACCCCCGAGGCACTGCTCGCCGAGCTGGAGAAGGTCGCCGTCCAGGGCTGGGCGCAGGACCACGCCGAGCACGAGGCGTTCATCAACTGCGTGGCCGCGCCCGTCCGGGACGCCAGCGGCCGGGTGGTCGCCGCCGCCTCGATCTCCGTCCCGGACGTGGTGCTGCCGTACGAGCAGGTGCTGGACCTGCTCCCGCAGCTCCTCGCCACCACCCGCGCCGTCTCGGCCGACTGCGGCCGCCCCGACCACAACTGACGAACCGTCACACGACACCTAAGGAACCCCATGTCCTCCGAGCACCCCCGGAACGGCGAGAAGACCGAGATCCGCACCGACGGCGCCCCCGCCCCCGCCTGGATGTTCTCCCAGGGCGTCCGCAAGGGCCCGATCCTCCAGGTCTCCGGCCAGGGCCCGCAGGACCCGGCCACCGGCGAGTACCTGCACCACGGCGACGTCAAGGCGCAGACCCGCCGCACCCTGGAGAACGTCAAGGCCATCGTCGAGGCCGGCGGCGCCACCGTCGAGGACGTGGTGATGTTCCGCGTCTACCTCACCAAGCGCGCCGACTTCCCGCTGATGAACGAGGTCTACGCCGAGTTCATCGACGAGAACATCAAGCCCGGCGGCGTGAAGCCGTGCCGCACCACCGTCTTCGTCGAGCTGCCGCAGGAGCCGATGCTGGTCGAGATCGACGCCCAGGCCGTCATCGGCTGACCGGCCGCCGCGCCGGAGGGCCCGGACGCCACCCACGCGTCCGGGCCCTCCGGCATGCCCGCGCCCGTCCGCGTCGCCCCGGACGCCTGCTTGCCACACCCTCAGTCGCAGATTAGGTTAGGCTCACCTAACTAACTGGAGGTCCGTCCATGAGCCTGCCCACCGGCGACACCGAGGTCCCCGAGCCCACCACCGCCGAACGGATCCACAGCCTGCTCAGCACGACCTCCTCGCTCACCGTCCGCGCCCTGGGCGAGCACCACCACCTGGACACCCCGGTCTCCGTGCACGGCTCCCGGCTGCGGCTGCGCACCGCCCTGGACGACCCGCTCACCTCGGCCGCCGCCGGTGCCAGCGACGGCCTCGCCGTCGTCCTCGACGTCACCGACGTCGCCCCCGTCGCCGTCCGCGACCGGGTCCGCGCCCGGCTCACCCTGGCCGGCCGGCTGCACCTGGCCCACCTCGCCGACGACGGCCTCGGCGTGCACCTGCGGGTGGACGTCGCCCATGCCGTCCTCGCCACCCCGTACGGCACCGGCGCGATCACCGCCGGCGACCTCGCCCTCGCCTCCCCCGACCCGCTGGCCCGGCACGAGGCCGCGCTGCTCACCCACTTCGCCGACGACCACGCCGAGGCGCTCGACGTCCTGACCCGGCTGCTCGACCCGGCCGTGCTCACCCACGACCCGGAGGTCCGCCCGCTCGCCCTGGACCGCTACGGCCTGGTGCTGCGCCTGGACCACCCGCACGGCCACCGCGATGTCCGCCTGGTCTTTCCCGAACCGGCCCGCGACACCGACGACTTCGGCCACCGGATGCACGAGCTGCTGGCCGCCGCCCAGTACGGCCTGCCGGTCCACCGCGGCTGAGCGCCGGCCGACGGGCCGTCACCGCCCGCTCGGCCCGTCATCGGACCGTCACCGCCCGCTCGGCCCGTCATCGGACCGTCACCGCTCGACCGCGTCCTCCAGCACCACCCGCCCGATCCGCGCGTACAGCTCCGGCCGCCACCGGCGCACCGCGAGCGCCAGCCCGATCCCGCCCGCGAACACCCCGATCACCAGGTACGGGATCAGCCGGAACACCAGCGTGTGCGCCGCCGCGCCGGCCGCGGTGTCCTTGTTGAGCACCAGCAGCACCACCACCCCGGCCATCGCCACCCCGCCCACCAGCGGCGCGACCAGGGTCCGGAACCAGTGCGCCGTCTCCGGGTGCCGCCCCCGCACGTGGAAGTACCCGATCACGGCGAAGGAGCAGAGCGTCTGCACGACCAGGATCGCCATCGTCCCGAGCAGCGCCAGCAGGGTGTACAGGTGCGCGTACGGGTCCATCCCGGCCGCCAGGAACCCCGCCACCAGCCCCACCGCGATCACCGACTGCACCACCGAGGCGACGTGCGGCGAGCCGTGCCGCGGATGGGTGCGGCCCAGCGCCGGGTGCAGCAGCCCCTCCCGTCCGATCGCGTACAGGTACCGGGCCGCGCACTGGTGGAAGGCCATCGCGCAGGCGAACGAGCCGGTGACGACCAGCCATTGGAACACCCGCACCGCCCAGGGCCCCAGGTGCACACCGAGCGGATCGAAGAACAGGCTGTTGCCGTCCTTGCCCGGCACCCCGCCGCTCGCCACCGCGACCGCCTGCTCGACCCCGTTGCCGGACACGATCATCCAGGACACGAAGACGTAGAGCAGCCCGACCCCGATCACCGACACCAGCGTCGCCCGCGGCACCACCCGCTTCGGGTCGCGGGACTCCTCGCCGTACATCGCGGTGGACTCGAACCCCACCCAGGACCAGAACGCGAAGAACAGGCCGAGCCCGGCCGCCGCAGCCCCCGAACTCCCCACCCCCTTCAGCGCGTTCAGCGGGTTCACGGCCTCGGTCACGATCCCGTCCGGCCCGCCGCCGGAGCACAGCACCGCCAGCGAGACCGCCCCCAGCACCCCGATCTCCAGCACCAGCGCGACCCCGAGCACCTTGGCCGTCAGGTGCAGGTCGAACCAGGCCGTCACCCCGATCACCACCGCCCCGAACAGCGCGTACCAGCCCCAGCCCAGCTCCACCCCCAGCTGCGAACGGACCAGCCCGCGCAGCGAGTACGCGAAGAAGCCGAGGGCCGAGGCCTCGGTGACGACGTACGCGAGCACCGCGAGCAGCCCCGAGGCCATCCCCACCACCCGGCCCAGCCCGTGCGAGACGTAGCCGTAGAACGCGCCGGCCGCGGTGATGTGCCGGGCCATCGCCACGTACCCGACCGAGAACACCGTCAGCACGACGGTCGCCACGATGTACGCGGCGGGCGCGCCGACACCGTTGCCCTGTCCGACGATGATCGGCAGGTTGCCGGTCATCGCGGTGATCGGGGCCGCGGTGGCGAGCGCCATGAACACCACGCCGACCAGGCCGACCGAGTCCGGCTTCAGCCGGTCGACCCCGCCCGCCCCGGACCGCTCCCGCCCGGCCCTCTCCCCCGTCGCGTCCCCGCTCCGCACCGCCATCCGGCCTCCTCGCCTCCCGGACCCGCCCGGCCGGTCCGGCCGGACGCTGACCGTCCGCCAGCATCGCGCGCCGGAGGAACCCGCGAAGCCGCCGATCGACCGGTGCGGCCGCCGAGTTGACGCGACGTTCGACCGCTCGAACGGACGAGGAAGAGCCGCACCGCGCCGGACGACCGGGAAACGAAAGCGACCGGAAAGCAGAAGCGGCCGGGAAACGAAAGCGGCCGGCCCGGCCGTACGAGGAGGTCCTCGTACGGCCGGGCCGGCCTGGGCGTGTCCCGCGCCCATGTCCACTGTGCGGCGATCACCCGGTCGAGCGGTCACCCGACATGACCATCCCGGAGGATCGATTCGCCCCGCAGCAGCGGCGGTTCCTGAAACCCTCGAGGCTCAGCGGCCCTGGGGCCGGCGGCCCGTGGGTCAGAGCGCGACGCCGTGCGCGCGCAGGTAGGTGACCGGGTTGATGTCCGAGCCGTACTCCGAGCCGTTGCGGATCTCGAAGTGCAGGTGCGGGCCGGTCACGTTGCCAGTGGCGCCGGAGAGGCCGATCTGCTGGCCGACGGTGACGGTCTGACCGATCTTCACACCGATCGAGGAGAGGTGCGCGTACTCGGCGTAGTGGCCGTCGGCGAGCTTGATCTCGACCTCGTTGCCGTAGGCACCGCCGTTGCCGGCCTTGACCACGACACCGTTGGCGACGGCGCGCAGCGGGGTGCCGGTGGCGGCGACGAAGTCCTGGCCGGTGTGGTGGCCGGAGGCCCACATCGAGCCGGCCACGCCGTAGGCGGTGCCCAGCTTCGGGTTGGCCAGCGGCGCGACGTAGCCGGAGGTGGCGGCGGCGACCGGAGTGGCGGTCACGGCGGCGGCCGGAGCGGCGACCTGCAGCTGGGTCTGGAGCTGCGCGGACGGCTTGGCGGCCTCGGTCGTCACCTGGACCTGGGCCTGCGGCTTGGCGGCCTGGGTCGCCGGAGCGGCCGGCTTGGCCGGGGCGGCGGGCTTCGCCGGAGCGGCGTCGGCGGACGGCGCGGCGGCGTGGCCCGGCAGCGCGAGCTGCTGGCCCGGGAAGATCAGGTTCGGGTCGGCGCCGACGACCGAGCGGTTCTTCTCGTACAGCGCCTGCCAGCCGCCGTCGACCTTCTGGGCGTCGGCGATCTTGGACAGGGTGTCGCCGCTGACGACGCGGTAGCTCTCCTGCGCGGCCTGGGCGGCCGACTTGGCGTCGGCGGAGCCGACGGAGGCCTGCGCGGCCGGAACGGTGTGGGCCTGGGCGGTCACCGCGGTGACCAGCGGGAGGGCGAAGGAGACACCGGTGACGGCGGTGGCGATGCCGATGCGGGCGGCGCGGGGCAGGGCGATACGACGAGCCTGAGCAGGCATGGAAGTTTCCTCTCCGACGCCTGCGAGGTGAGCTGTCGGGTTCGGGCTGGAGTTGCCCGGCCGCATGCGCGGCTTCACCCCTAGCCGGCCCTGGACACCCGCGCCCTGAGGCGCGAACTCCGGTCCGGCGACTTACCTGTGGGTCCCCCGCTCCTGCCGTACAGAGTTCGTTTCGAACCACCGGGCAGCGGCAGGACTCGGCGTTCCACCCGGCGGATCCGTCCGGACTGGCCGGGCGGTCGCTGAACTAAAACCCATCCGTTCGGGTGAAGCAATGTCGATCACCCCCAGCGCCGCCGATCCACCCCCGTTCAGTGACCCTCCGCAGGTCCGGCCATACGATGCGTACACAATCCATTCACCCCCCGCCACTGATCCACGACCCTCCGCCGAGATCGGCGACGCTGCGCACCCGGCCGCTCACCCACCGCCCACGGCCAACACACCCACCGGTGACCCTTGTCACGTGCGCCTCAGCAGCGCAGGATTCGCCCGTGGCCACCTCCGAGGCCGGCACCCTGCGCCTGGGCACCGCGCAGGGTCGCTGGGTACTAATGGCGACGGTGCTCGGCTCCAGCATGGCGATGCTCGACGGCACCGTGGTGAACGTCGCCCTGCCCCGGATCGGCGCCGACCTCGGCGCGTCCCTGGCGTCCCTGCAATGGACCCTGAACGCCTATCTGCTCACCCTGGCGGGCCTGATCCTGCTCGGCGGCGCACTCGGCGACCGGTACGGGCGGCGCAAGGTCTTCCTGATCGGCGTGGTCTGGTTCGCCGTCGCCTCCGCGGCCTGCGCCGCCGCGCCGAACATCCACGTGCTGATCGCCGCCCGCGCCGTCCAGGGCATCGGCGGCGCGCTGCTCACCCCCGGCTCGCTCGCCATGCTCCAGGCCGTCTTCCACCCTGACGACCGCTCGGCGGCGGTCGGCCTCTGGTCCGGCCTCGGCGGGGTGTCGGCCGCGGTCGGCCCCTTCCTCGGCGGCTGGCTGGTGGACGGCCCCGGCTGGCGCTGGATCTTCCTGCTGAACCTGCCGCTCGCCGCCGCGGTGATCGCCGTCACCACCCGCTCGGTGCCGGAGAGCCGGGACGAGGACGCCTCCGGCCGCTTCGACGTGCTCGGCGCCGTGCTCGCCGCCCTCGCCCTCGGCGCGATCACCTACGCGCTGACCGCGGCCGGCGAGGGCCTGTCCCCCGCCGTCTGGGTCAGTGGCGCGATCGGGCTGGTGCTCGGCGTCGCCTTCGTGGCCGTCGAACGCCGCACCCCCGAGCCGATGCTGCCGCTCGGGCTGTTCTCCTCCCGGCTGTTCACCGCGGTGAACCTGGTCACCCTGTGCGTGTACGCGGCGTTCAGCGGCGTCTTCTTCCTGCTGGTGGTGCAGCTCCAGATCGTGTCCGGGTTCTCGCCGCTGGTCTCGGGCTTCGCCCTGGTGCCGATCACCGTGCTGATGCTGACGCTGTCCGCCCGCGCCGGACGCCTCGGCAAGCGGATCGGCCCGCGCCTCCCGCTGACCTTCGGCCCGCTGCTGTGCGCCGCCGGGGTGCTGCTGATGCTGCGCGTCGGCCCGGACTCCTCGTACTGGGTGGACGTGCTGCCCGCCGTCGCGGTGATGGGCTGCGGGATGACGCTGCTGGTCGCGCCGCTCACCGCGACCGTGCTGGCGGCCGTCGAGGTCCGGCACGCGGGCATCGCCAGCGGGGTCAACAACGCCGCCGCCCGCGCGGCCGGCCTGCTCGCGGTGGCCGCCCTGCCCGCGCTGGCCGGGCTGAGCGGCGACGCCTACCGGGTGCCGGCCTCGGTCGACTCCGCCTTCCACACCGCGATGCTGATCTGCGCGGGCCTGCTCACCGCCGGCGGACTGATCGCCTTCGCCACCGTACGGGGCAACGTGCTCGCCCCCGAGGAGCAGCCGGTGGCCGAGCCGAACTGCGACTGGCCGTGCGGCACCACCACCCCGCCGCTCGACCCGGGCCACGTCCGCACGACGCCCGAGGGCCCCGCCACCGGTCCGGCGGCAGGGCCCTCGCAGAAGAGCTGACGCGACGTCAGAGGATGTCGCCCGGCGCGTACTTGGCGGCCTCCGGGTAGGCGGCCGCGACGGCCTCCACCTGGCGCACCACCTCGGCGACCTGGGCACCGGCCGCGCCGGTGAAGGACAGCCGGTCGGCCAGCAGCGCGTCCAGCGCGGCCCGGTCCAGCGGGATCCGCTCGTCGGCGGCCAGCCGGTCCAGCAGCTCGTTCTCCCGGGCGCCCGCACGCATGGCCAGCGCGGAGGCGACGGCGTGCTCCTTGATGACCTCGTGCCCGGTCTCCCGGCCGACGCCCGCGCGCACCGCGCCCATCAGCACCTTGGTGGTGGCGAGGAACGGCAGGTAGCGGTCCAGCTCGGCCTCGATCACGGCGGGGAAGGCGCCGAACTCGTCGAGGACGGTCAGGAAGGTCTCCAGCAGGCCGTCGAAGGCGAAGAACGCGTCCGGCAGCGCGACCCGGCGCACCACCGAGCAGGAGACGTCGCCCTCGTTCCACTGGTCGCCGGCCAGCTCGCCGGTCATCGAGGCGTAACCGCGCAGGATGACGGCCAGGCCGTTGACGCGCTCGCAGGAGCGGGTGTTCATCTTGTGCGGCATCGCGGAGGAGCCGACCTGGCCCTCCTTGAAGCCCTCCGTGACCAGCTCGTGGCCGGCCATCAGACGGATGGTCTTGGCCAGGCTGGACGGCGCGGCGGCCAGCTGGACGAGGGCGGTGAGCACCTCGAAGTCCAGCGAGCGCGGGTAGACCTGGCCGACGCTGGTCAGCACGTGGTCGAAGCCGAGGTGCCCGGCGACCCGGCGCTCCAGCTCGGCGAGCTTCTCGGTGTCACCACCGAGCAGGTCCAGCATGTCCTGGGCGGTGCCGACCGGGCCCTTGATCCCGCGCAGCGGGTAGCGGGCGATCAGCTCCTCCAGGCGGCGGAAGGCGACCAGCAGCTCGTCGGCGATCGACGCGAACCGCTTGCCCAGGGTGGTGGCCTGCGCGGCCACGTTGTGCGAGCGGCCGGCCATGACCAGCTCGGAGTGCTGGGCGGCCAGCTTGGCCAGGCGCACCAGCACGGCCACCGTGCGGTCCCGCACGTGCTCCAGGGACTGGCGGATCTGGAGCTGCTCGACGTTCTCGGTCAGGTCCCGGGAGGTCATGCCCTTGTGGATCTGCTCGTGCCCGGCGAGCTCGCTGAACTCCTCGATGCGGGCCTTCACGTCGTGGCGGGTGACCCGCTCACGGGCGGCGATCGAGCCGAGGTCGACCTGGTCGATCACCCGCTCGTAGTCGGCGACGGCGTTCGCCGGAACCTCGACGCCGAGGTCCTGCTGGGCCTTCAGGACGGCGAGCCACAGGTGGCGCTCGAGGACCACCTTGTGCTCGGGGGACCACAGCTGGGCCAGGGTCGCCGAGGCGTACCGGGAGGCCAGGACATTGGGGATCTGGGGCTTCGCGCTCACGCTTCGCAAGCCTAACAGCCGAGGTCACGCCCCTTGCAGCCGCCGACGCGCTACGCCCGTAGAGCCATGGCGCTACTGCGGCGTGCCCGTACGCCCGGCCAGCACCGGCAGCACCTGGCCGCAGATCGAGTGCAGGGCGATCCGCTGCTCGTCGGTCATCGCCTCGAAGGCCTGGTGGGTCCTGGCCATCTCGCCGCGGATGTGGTTCAGGATCTCCCGGCCCTCGGCCGTGATCACCACGATCTTCACCCGGCGGTCACCGGCCGCCGCCTCCCGGTGGGCCAGGCCCAGCGACTCCAGCCGGTCCACGATCCCGGTGACGTTCGACGCGTCGCAGCCCAGGCGCCCGGCCAGTGCCCGCATCGGCACCGGCTCCTGCACCGCGCCCAGCGCCTTGGCCTGCGAGGAGGAGAGCCCGTGCCGGGCCGCGGCCGCCGCGAAGTCCTGGAAGTACGCGGCGCCGACGGCGGCCAACGCCTCCATCAACTCGGCGTTGGTCGGTACGGTCGTCGTCGCTGTCGAACCCATGAGGCCAGGGTACGACCAGGTGCTTCACCATCTCAAGCTTTGACCCGGGCAACCGTCGGCGAGCCGCCTCACACCGGCCTCGGACCCGCCTCACATCGGCCTCACACCGGCTTCAGAGCCGCTTCAGAGCCGCCTCGGCGCCGCCCGGCGTCAGAGCACCAGCTGGTCGAACAGCCGCCGCAGCTCCGTCTCCGGGTCCGCGGTCAGCCCGGTGTGCACCGGCCCCGGCTGGACGATCGCGCTGCGCGGCGCGGTCAGCCAGCGGAACCGCTGCCCGGGGCTGTCCCCCGCCGCCGGACCGGCCTGCGGGCCGCCGTGGCAGACCGCCTCGATCCCGTGCAGCGCCCGGCGCACGCCCTGCACGTCCGCCACCGGGTCCAGCGCCAGCAGCCGGGCCTGGTCCAGGTGGGTCCGGGCGGCGAGGTGCGAGCTCTGCCGGCAGTACAGCAGCACCCCGACGTTGACGCACTCGCCGCGCTCGACCCGCGGCACCGCGCGGATCACGGCGTACTCGTAGTCGTGCAGCTCGACGGTGGCGGGCAGCGCGGACAGCACGGGCTCGGTCATGCGGGCACCTCCGGCAGCCAGTCGCGCGGACCGGCCAGTCGCTCGGTCAACTGGGCGCGGTACGCGGCGCGCACCTCGTCGGGCGAGTCGAAGCCGAACTCGTCCGCCAGCCAGACCTCGGGGATCTGCGCCACCGCGCCCTCGATCGCCGCCTCGGCGAGCGGCGCGAGCGCCTTGTCGGCCGCCGCCAGGTCCGGCCGGGCCCGCAGCAGGGCGTGGTCGGAGGCGTCGTACGGGCGCCGGATCCAGGCCGCGGCGCCCGACCAGTTGTGGTGGAAGATCAGGCTCGCGCCGTGGTCGATCAGCCGCAGCCCGCCGGTCGCCACCAGCAGGTTGGGGTTGCGCCAGGAGCGGTCGACGTTGCCGATCAGCGCGTCGAACCAGAGCACCTGCCCGGCGAGTTCCGGGTCCACCTCGAAGCAGAGCGGGTCGAAGTTGAGCGCGCCGCTGACGAAGGCCATTCCCAGGTTGGTCCCGCCGCTGGCCCGCATCTGGTCCTGGATCTGGTGGTCCGGCTCGCTGCGCGCGAGCACCGGGTCCAGGTCGACGGTCACCAGCTCCGGCACCGGCAGCCCGAGCCGCCGACCGAACTCCCCGGCCAGCACCTCCGCGACCAGCGCCTTGCGGCCCTGCGCCGCGCCGACCCATTTCAGCGCGTACAGCCGCCGATCGTCGGCCTCGACCAGGCCCGGCATCGAGCCGCCTTCTCGCAGTGGCGTCACGTACCGGATCGCCGTCACCTCGGGTAGCACGGCCGACAGCTTATCGGGGTCGCCGCCCCTTCCTCTCCCTTCCTCCCGCCGCCACCCCGCACGCCCCCGCTGCTCCCGTTTCCGTCCCCTCCCCCTCCCACCCCCACGGCCCCGCCCCGGTGGCAGCCCCCGCTGCTCCGTGCGAGTGTGGCGGGCAGTAACGGGGACCTTCACGGCAAAGGGATGAGCGATGGAACGACCTCGGATCCTGATCGTGGGCGGTGGCTTCGCCGGCCTGGAGTGCGCCCGCCGCCTCGAACGCAAGCTGTCACCGTCGGAGGCCGAGATCACGCTGGTCACGCCGTTCAGCTACCAGCTCTACCTCCCCCTCCTCCCCCACGTCGCGGCCGGCGTCCTCACCCCGCAGTCCGTGGCCGTCTCCCTGCGCCGCTCGCTGCGCCGCACCCACATCGTCCCCGGCGGCGCCATCGGCGTGGACCCGGCCTCCAAGGTGTGCGTCGTCCGCAAGATCACCGACGAGGTGGTCGCCCAGCGGTACGACGTCCTGGTGCTCGCCCCCGGCAGCGTCACCCGCACCTTCGACATCCCCGGCCTCACCGACTACGCCCGCGGCATGAAGACGCTCGCCGAGGCGGCCTACGTCCGCGACCACGTGATCGCCCAACTCGACCTCGCCTCCGCCTCCGTGGACCAGAAGGAGCGCGAGTCCCGGCTCCAGTTCGTGGTGGTCGGCGGCGGCTACGCGGGCACCGAGACGGCCGCCTGCCTGCAGCGCCTGACCACCGCCGCCGCCCACCGCTACCCGCGCCTGGACGCCCGGCAGATCAAGTGGCACCTGATCGACATCGCCCCGAAGCTGATGCCGGAGCTCGGCGACCCGCTCGGCGAGGCCGCCCTGGAGGTGCTGCGCGACCGCGGCATCGAGGTGTCGCTGGGCGTCTCGGTGGCCGAAGTCGGCGCCGAGACGGTCAAGTTCACCGACGGCCGGGTGCTCCCCTGCCGCACCCTGATCTGGACCGCCGGGGTGGCCGCGAGCCCGCTGATCGGCACCCTGGACGCCGAGACGGTCCGCGGCCGGCTCGCCGTGACGGCGGAGATGCGGGTCCCGCAGTTCGAGGGCGTGTTCGCGCTCGGCGACGCCGCCGCCGTCCCCGACCTCGCCAAGGGCGACGGCGCGGTCTGCCCGCCGACCGCCCAGCACTCCGCCCGCCAGGGCCGCGCGGTCGCGAACAACGTGATCGCCTCGCTCCACAACCAGCCCCTGGAGCCGTACTACCACAAGGACTTGGGCCTGGTGGTCGACCTCGGCGGCAAGGACGCCGTCTCCAAGCCGCTCGGGGTGGAGCTGCGCGGGGTGCCCGCCCAGGTGGTGGCGCGCGGCTACCACCTGATGGCGATGCGCACCAACGCGGCCA
The DNA here is from genome assembly GCF_040609095.1 of Kitasatospora sp. NPDC004799. Lineage (NCBI taxonomy): Bacteria > Bacillati > Actinomycetota > Actinomycetes > Kitasatosporales > Streptomycetaceae > Kitasatospora > Kitasatospora sp. NPDC004799. The sequence goes on along the minus strand of NZ_JBEXJK010000007.1, from coordinate 32,156 downwards.
AGTTCCGGGTGGGCGCCAACTGGCTGCTCAACGCGACCGCCGGCGACGACTTCGTCCGCACCGGCTTCCTCGCCCGCCAGCCCGCCCGACTGCAGGACTTCGAGTACACCGACGCCTATCTGACGAAGGATCAGGTCCGCGCACACGCCCAGTCGTTGCTCGCGAAGGGCTGAGCGCACCGCCGGACGGCGCCCCCGCGGCCAGGGCCGCGGGGGCGCCGAACCGTGCGGTCACCGTACGGTCACCGCGCGGTCAGGTACATCCCGCTCGCGTCCCGCCCGGCCGTGTTGCGGCACGCGTAGTCACCGCTCGGGCGGGCCCAGAGCAGCGTCAGACAGCGCCCGACCGCCTGCTGGCCGTAGTAGTTGGGGTGCATCGACTCCTGCAGCACCCCCTGGGTGGAGTTGAGCCCGCCGTCCAGGAAGCGCGCCCACTCGCTGGTGGTCGCGGACGGGCCGGAGCTCGCGGTCGGCTGCGTGGTGGCCGTCGAGCAGACCTCGCGGCCCTGCAGCATGTCCGACAGGTCCAGGAACTGCGCGCCCTTGGCGGCGGCGACGCCCGCCAGGGCCTTCGAGATCTGCGGCACCATCGAGTCGCGGGCCCAGTCGGCGTCCCCGTCCCAGAACGGGCAGCCGCCGGTGTTGGAGCGGGTCCAGCCGCTCTCCGGGTAGCGCATCTCGGCGCTGCGCGGGATCGGCGACGGGTAGGACTGCAGCACCAGGCGGTAGTCCGACGGCGCGTAGCCGGCGTCGGCCATCACCGCCCGGATCTCGTCGATCGCCTTGCCGACCCCGGCCATCGCCGCGGGCATCCGGTCGTCGATCCGGGACTGCGCGGAGTCGTGGCAGTACGAGTACCAGACCAGGTAGTCCTGCACGCAGGTGGAGATGACGTCCGCGAAGCCCAGGTCGTTGCCGCCGATCGACAGGGTGATCAGCTGGACGTCGTTCTGCCGTGCCACGGTGGCGAGTTGGTCGGCCTGCGGGGCCTCGCCCTTGTAGGACCGGCCGCCGTTCGAGGCGCGGAAGACGTTCTCGGTGACGGCACCGGAGCAGGCCAGGTCGATCTCGTTCTGGGCGCCGGTGGCGGCGCTGAGCACCTCGGCGACGTCCGAGCGGTCGCACCCGCTCGTGGCGGTGGCGCCGTAGACCCGCGAGGGGTCGTACGAACCGCCGGTCCAGGCCCGGTCGGTGCCGTTGCGGCTGCCGCCGGTGCCGGCCGCGTTGCCCTTCCAGCGGCCGGCCTCGCCGGAGATGTAGCTGTCGCCGAGCGTGACGCTGGCGGTGGGCCCGGACGGCACGACGGACGGCACAACGGCCGGTGCGGCGGAGGCCGGCGAGGCGACGGCCAGGCCCGCGACGGCGAGCGGGAGGGCGAGCGCTGCGGCGAGCAGCCGGCGGGCGGGTCGAGGGGCGCTGCGGGTGGGTCTCGAACAGTTCTCGGGCACTGCGGAACTCCTGCGGCTCGGTCTTCCCGGGGCATGGGGAACGGGAGGACGCCTGGGTGAGGGTGGGCCGCCGGCCGGTGGCGCGATGAAGATGACATGCCCGCGCTGGCTACCGCTAGGTAGCTGCGGGAGGTTTCCGCTTTTGTTACCGCCGGGTTCAGACCAAGCACACGGCCGATGACCGGACGCCGCCCCCGGTTCACACCCGCCACACCTGCCCCACGAGCCTCACTCGCCGCAGCCCCCGAGGCCTCAGACCAGCCGGGACGCGCCCCCGCCCGTCCCCAGCACCGCCGCCAGGTCCTCCGCCAGCTCCCGCGCCTGCGCCGCCTCCAGCCGCGCCGTGGTGAACCGCAGCCCGGGCGGCGACTGGATCCGGTACCGCGCGCCGGGCGCCGCGACCCAGCCGCGCTGCACCAGCGCCGCCAGCACCGAGGTCTCGTCCGGCACCGGCACCCAGACGTTCAGCCCGCTCCGCCCGTGCGCCGCGATCCCCCGGGCCGCCAGCTCGCCCAGCAGCGCGTCCCGTCGCGCCCGGTACGCGGCGGCCACCCGGTCCACCGGCGCGGCGTCGCTGCGCCACAGCTCCGCGACGGTGCGCTGCAGCAGGTGGCTGACCCAGCCGGCGCCCAGCCGCAGCCGGCCCGCCACCCGCCCGATCGTCTCCTCGTCGCCGACCGCCACCGAGACCCGCAGGTCCGGCCCGTACGCCTTGGCCGCCGAGCGCACCACCGCCCAGTGCCGGGTGCCGGCCCCGACCAGCGGGTGGTACGGCTGGTCGACCATGCCGTGCCCGTGGTCGTCCTCGATCAGCAGCACCCCGGGGTGCTCGGCCAGGACGGCCCGCAGCTCCTCGGCCCGCCGCGCGGTGAGCGCCGCCCCGGTCGGGTTCTGCGCCCGGCTGGTGACCACCACCGCCCGGACGCCCTCGGCCAGTGCCGCGGCCAGCGCGCCCGGCAGCGGGCCCTCGTCGTCCAGCCGGACGGGCACCTGCCGCAGCCCCAGCGCGGGCAGCAGGTCGAGCAGGCTGCCCCAGCCCGGGTCCTCGACGGCCACCGCGTCGCCGGGGCGCAGCCGGGCGCCGAGGATCCGTTCGACGGTGTCCAGCGAGCCGGAGGCGACGGCGATCGGGCCGCCGGGCAGGCCGTCGGCCTCGAAGGAGGCGCGGGCGAGCGCGAGCAGCAGCGGGTCGACGGCGGCGTGCCCGTAGAGCACCGGGTCGGTGCGCGCGGCCTCGGCGGCGGCCGCGAGGGCCGGGGCGAGGTCGGGCAGCAGGGCCGGGTCGGGGTTGCCGGTGGACAGGTCGCGGGCGTGCGGCGGGACGGGGACGCGGATCTGGTCGCGCGGGGTGAGCGCGGGCCTGGGCAGGACGCGGCTGCCCTTGCGGCCGGCGGTCTCGATCACGCCGCGGTCGCGCAGCAGCCGGTAGGCGGCGGCGACGGTGTTGGGGTTGACGCCCAGTTCGGCGGCGAGGTCGCGCAGCGGGGGCAGCGCGGTTCCGGGGGCGAGCTGCCCGCTGCTCACGCCCTGTTCGATGTGGGCCGCGATTTCGCTGGCGCGTCGCCCTTTCAGCGGATAGTCTCCTAGCACAAAGCAAATTATGCACTAGTACATAGAGGATGTCATGTCAGCCAGCCCGGAAGGTTCGCCCAGCTACTCCCGGACCCCCAGGACGACCCCCACCCGCTACCGGGACCGGGCCACCTGGGAGCAGGAGGCGATCCACGCCATCCTCGACAGCGCCTACATCTGCCACCTCGGCTTCGTCGCCGACGGCGCCCCCGTGGTCCTGCCGACGATCTTCGCCCGGGTCGGCAGCCGGCTCTACGTCCACGGCTCCACCGGCAGCCGCCCGCTGCGCAACGCCGCCGGCGAGCAGGGCATGCCGGTCTGCGTCACCGTCACCCAGGTCGACGCGCTGGTGCTGACCAAGTCCGCGTTCAACCACTCGGTGAACTTCCGCTCGGTGGTCGCCCACGGCACCGCCCACCAGGTCACCGACCCGCAGGAGCTGGACGTCGCGCTCGCCGCGCTGGTCGACCACGCGGTCCCGGGCCGCTCCGCCGAGGTCCGTCCGGCCAACGCCAAGGAGCTCGCCGCCACCGCCGTCCTCCGGCTGGAGCTGGACGAGGTCTCGGCCAAGACCCGCGCGGACGCCGCCGACGACGACCCGGAGGACGTCGACCTGCCGTACTGGTCCGGCCTGATCCCGGTCACCACCGTGCACGGCACCCCCGAGCCGCACCCCGGCACCACCCTCCCGCTCCCCGCGCACCTGCGCCGCTACCCCCGCTGACAGGAGGCGCATCCATGCTGATCCGATCCTGGGACCGCGGTGACGAGGCCGAGTGGCGCGCCTGGCTGGCCGAGGGCCGCGACTTCGGCCTGCTGGCCGCCAACGGCCGCCCCGGCGAGGGCCCGGTGCTCGTCCCGACCCACTTCCTGCTGGACGCCGACCGCGGCGAGATCCTGCTCCACCTCGGCGCGCCCAACCCGCTGCTGGCCGCCGTCCGGGCCGATCCGCAGGTCACCCTCGCGGTCACCGACGGCTACGCCTTCGCCCCGGGCCACTGGCGCGGCGCGCCGGGCACGCCCACCAGCTACTACTCCTCGGTCCACTTCCACTGCACCGCCGAGGTGGTGGAGTCCGCGGCCGGCAAGGCGGAGATCCTCAACCGTCAGCTGGCGCACTTCCAGCCCGAGACGCCGGAGGTCCGGGTGGTGCCCGGCGAGGGCGAGCTGGCCCGGCAGCTGCCCGGGATGCGGGCGCTGCGACTGACGGTGATCGAGGTGCGGGCCAAGTTCAAGTACGACGACAAGAAGCCCGCCGAGGTGCAGTACGCGCTCGCCGACCGGCTCGCCGAGCGCGCCGACGGCGGCGGGCGCGGCCGCGACCAGTACGGCGCCGCCCGGACCCAGCTGCTCCGCCGTCACGGGCGGCGCACGGCCGGGACGCGCGCCTCCGACTGACCCCGGATCACCCGGTCGGCCGCCAGCTCGGGCAGCCCGGCCGCGACGCTGCTCGAATGTGAGACGAGCCCTGCCCACTCGGCGTCAGAGCGGGCCCGTCCACCCCCGGGAGCGTGCGTGTCCTCAGTCAACAGCCAACGGGCGGGCGGCGAGGCCCACCTCGGCCACGTGGTGTTCATCTCGGCGGCCGCCGCCATGGGCGGCTTCCTGTTCGGCTACGACAGCGCGGTGATCAACGGCGCCGTGACGGGCATCCAGAAGCACTTCGCGGTGGGCCACGGCACGACCGCCTTCGTGGTGGCGATCGCGCTGCTGGGTTCGGCGGCCGGCGCGGTGATCGCCGGCCGGCTCGCCGACCACTTCGGCCGGGTCCGCACGATGCTGCTGGCCGCCGTGCTGTTCGCGGCCAGCGGCATCGGCTCGATGTTCCCGCCGAACATCGAGACCCTGGCCACCTGGCGCGTGGTCGGCGGCATCGCGATCGGCATCGCCTCGGTGATCGCCCCGACCTACATCGCCGAGGTCGCCCCGACCGCCTACCGCGGCCGGCTCGCCTCCTTCCAGCAGATGGCGATCGTGCTCGGCATCACCGTCTCCCAGCTCGCCAACTGGGCGCTCAACCAGGCCGCCGGCGGCGAGTCCACCAACCACCTCGGCGGCGTCCAGGCCTGGCAGTGGATGCTCGGCGTCGAGGCCATCCCGGCCCTGGTCTACGGGCTGATGGCACTCGCCATCCCGGAGTCGCCGCGCTTCCTGATCGCCGACCACCGCGAAGCGCAGGCCCGCAAGGTACTGGTCGAGGTCGAGGGCGAGGGGGTGGACCTGGACGCCCGGGTGGCGGAGATCCGCGCGGTGCTGGAGTCCGCCCACAAGCCCCGGATGAAGGACCTGCTCGGCGGCCGCTTCGGCCTGCTGCCGATCGTCTGGGTCGGCATCGGCGCCTCGGTGTTCCAGCAGTTCGTCGGCATCAACGTGATCTTCTACTACTCCTCGTTCCTGTGGCAGTCGGTCGGCATCAACGAGTCCAACTCGCTGCTCATCAGCCTCTCCACCTCGATCATCAACGTGATCGGCACGGTGATCGCGATGGCCCTGGTGGACCGGATCGGCCGCAAGCCGCTCGCCCTGGCCGGCTCGATCGGCATGGCGGCCGCGCTGGGCACCGCCGCCTGGGCGTTCTCCTACCGGCACGGCACCGGCGACACCGCCACCCTGGACGACACCCACGCCACCGTCGCCCTGGTCGCCGCGCACGTCTTCGTGCTCTGCTTCGCCTTCTCCTGGGGCGTGGTGGTCTGGGTGCTGCTCGGCGAGATGTTCCCCAACCGGATCCGCGCGCTGGCGCTGTCCGTCGCCGCCTCGGCGCAGTGGATCGCCAACTGGGCGATCACCGTCAGCTTCCCGGACCTCGCCGACTGGAACCTCTCCGCGACGTACGTCATCTACGCGGCCTTCGCGCTGCTCTCCATCCCGTTCGTGGCCTTCTGCATCAGGGAGACCAAGGGCCGCGCCCTGGAGGAGATGGGCTGATCGGGCCCCTCCCGCGTGCCCGGCCCCGCCCGCGTACCCGGTTCCTCCCGCCGTACCCGGCCCGACCCACCGAGAGGAAGCCATGCCTGACCAGGGCGGCTCCCGGCAGAACGTCACCTTCCCGAGCAACGGCCGCACCGCGCACGGCTACCTGGCCCGCCCGCCGCAGGGCGTCGGCCCCGGCCTGGTGGTGGTCCAGGAGTGGTGGGGGCTCACCTCGCACATCGCCGACATGGCCGACCGCTTCGCCGCCGAGGGCTTCACCGTCCTCGCCCCCGACCTGTTCGGCGGCGCCACCACCCACGACGGCGCCGAGGCGGCCCGGTTCAAGCGCGAACTCCCGGTCGACCGGGCGGTGACGGACCTGGCCGGGGCGGTCGACCACCTGCTCGCCCTGGACGGCGTGGTCGGCGACGCGGTCGGCGTGGTGGGCTTCTGCATGGGCGGCGGCTTCGCCCTGCTGCTGGCCGCCCGGGCCGGCGACAAGGTGGCCGCCGTGGTCCCGTTCTACGGCCTGCCGCCCGACCCGGACTTCGACTACCGCGGCCTGACCGCCCATGTGCTCGGCCACTTCGGCGAGTTGGACGGCTCGATCCCGATGGCCGCGGTGGACGAGGCGGCGATCCGGATCGGCGAGGCCACCGACGTCCGCCCGGAGATCCACTTCTACCCGGCCGGGCACGCCTTCATGAACGACGAGAACCTGCTCGGCACCTACGACCCGCTGCAGGCCAGGATCGCCTGGCGCCGGACCCTCACCTTCCTCTGGGGCCACCTCGGCTGACCCCCGGGGCCGCCTCGGCTGAAACCCCACCCTCCGAGCGCCCCGGTGGGAAAATCGGATGGACACCCGTACGGCCCCACGGCATAGTCTCCGGGTGCCGACCCCACCCCCGCGCCGCTTCGCCTGGGCGAGCCGCAACTTCCGCATCCAGACCGCCGCCACCGTGGTCAGCGGCCTCGGCAACGCCGGCGCCCCCATCGCCACCGCCTTCGCCGTGCTCGGCACCGGCGGCACCACCACCGAGGTCGGCTACGTCACCGCGGCCCGGCTGGTGCCCACCGTGCTGCTGATGATCGTGGGCGGCACCCTCGCCGACCGGCTGCCGCGCCACCTGATCATGGTCGCCGCCAACGTCTTCAGCGGGGCCTCCCAGGCCGTCCTGGCCGCCCTCGTCCTGACCGGGGACGTCCGGCTCTGGCAGATGCTGGCGCTCTCCGCGGCCGGCGGGGCCGGCTACGCCCTCTACTCCCCCGCCTCCGGCGGCATGATCATGCAGGCCGTCCCGCAGGAGCACGCCGCCCGCGCCTTCGCGGTCTTCCGGATGGGCCTCAACGCCTCCCAGATCGGCGGCGCCGCGCTCGGCGGCGCGCTCACCGCCGCCGTCGGCCCCGGCTGGGTGCTCGCCCTGGACGCCCTGTGCTTCCTGGTCGCCGCCGCCCTCCGCTTCTTCCTGGAGCCGGAGAAGGCCCCCGCGCCCTCCGGCGGCGGCATGCTGCGCGACCTGCGCGAGGGCTGGCGGGAGTTCGCCTCGCGCCGCTGGCTCTGGGTGATCGTGCTCCAGTTCTCCGTGCTGGTCGCCTGCATCAACGCGGTCGAGTCGGTGTACGGGCCGACCGCCGCCAAGGAGCGGCTCGGCGGCGCGGGCTCCTGGGGCCTGGCGATGTCGGCCTACGGCGTCGGCCTGGTGGCCACCGGCCTGCTGATGACGCGCTGGCGGCCCCGCCGGATCCTGCTGGTCGGCAACTGGGGGGTCTTCCTGTTCGGCGTGCCCGCCCTCGCCCTCGCCGCCGAGGTGCCGCTGCCGCTGCTGGTCGTCGCGATGTTCCTGTCCGGCGTCGGCGTCACCGTCTTCGGCGTCAACTGGATGGTCGCGCTCCAGCAGGAGATACCCGAGGAGATGTTCTCCCGGGTCAGCGCGTACGACGAGCTCGGCTCCTACTCGCTGGCCCCGGTCGGCACCGCGCTGGCCGGCCCCGCCGCCGTGGCGCTCGGCCTGTCCGGCGCGCTCTGGGCGTGCGCCGCCATCTGCCTGGTGCTCAGCGCGGTCGTCCTGCTGGACCCGCAGGTCCGCCGGCTGAGCCGCCGGAGCACGGCGGACGCACCGGTGCGCGTCGGCGAGCCCGCGCCCGCCCCGTGAGCCCCCTGTGCGCCCTGCGTGCGCCCGTCCACAGGCAACCGGAGGTGCGCGCGGGGCGTCCGAACGGTCAGGAGACACCACCGCATCCGAAGGGCCACCGGTGCCGAAGCCCCTGCTGTTCCTGGACGTCGACGGCGTCCTGAACCCGGTCTGCCCGCACCCGGACGCCGGGTTCGACACCCACACGATGTTCGGCTACACCGTCCTGCTGTCCGCCCGGCACGGCACCTGGCTGCGCGAGCTCGCCGCAACCTACGACATTGTCTGGGCCACCACCTGGGAACACGATGCCAACACCCACATCGCCCCGGCGATCGGCCTGGACCCGCTCCCGGTGGTCACCTTCAGCGGCTACGTCCCGCAGCCCGGCGACCCGCGCGTCCCGCTGATGGACCTGTTCTCCGCCGCCAAGTGGGCCCCGCTGCTGCGCTACGCCGCGGGCCGGCCGTTCGCCTGGGTGGACGACGTCATCCCGCCCCGGCTGGTCCGCCGCTCCCGGTGGCGCCGGGACCGCCTGCTGCTGCCCGTCGACCCCGGCCAGGGCCTGGAGCGCCGGCACGTCGACCGGCTGCTCGCCCGTCCGCCGCGCGGCCGGGCCGAGTCGCTCAGGGCGTCGGCAGCCAGCTGACGTGCCCGGCCAGCAGCGCGTACCCGACGAAGGCCACCGTGTCGATCAGCGCGTGCGCCGCCACCAGCGGCATCACCCGCCCCCAGCGCCGGTACAGCAGGCAGAACACCACGCCCATCACCATGTTGCCGACCATCCCGCCGACGCCCTGGTAGAGGTGGTACGAGCCGCGCAGCACCGAACTCGCCGCCACCGACGCCGGCCAGGACCACCCCAACTGCCCCGCCCGGCGCAGCAGGTAGCCGAGGACGACGACCTCCTCCAGGACGGCGTTCTGCCAGGCCGACAGCACCAGCACCGGCACCCGCCACCAGACGTCCGGCAGCCCGGACGGCGCCACCGTCAGGTTGTACCCGGCCGCCTGCGAGACCAGGTAGAGCACCAGCCCCGACCCGCCGATCGCGGCCGCCACGGCGGCGCCCCGCCCGAGGTCCCGCAGCTTCTGCCCGAGGTCGAAGCCCAGCACCCGCAGGACGGCGCCCTCGCGCACCAGCAGGTAGCCGACCAGCACCACCGGCATCAGCCCGCGCCCGATGTAGTACAGCTGCCACACCAGGTCCAGCCAGGGCCGCCCGGGCGCCCGCGAGCCGTTCAGCGTGGCGACCTGCTGGCCGAGCTTGAGCGGTTCGGTGAGCGAGCCGGCGAAGCTGATCAACGCGCTGATCCCGCTGGCCCCCAGGGAGAGGCCGAGGACGATCAGCAGTTCCGCACCGAGCAGCCGACGGGTGGGCTTCGCGGTCTCCGGCGCGTTCGGGACGGTGGTCACGGGGGCTCCAGCGGACGGGCGGTCGCTCCGGCCGTCGGCCGACCGCCGGAGCGATCATCCTGACACAGCCGCCGGACCGCCCCGGCGGCGAGGTCTCAGCCCACCGGCCAGGTGTGCACCGGCTCGCCGCCGCGCATGTGCTCGGCGTAGCGCCTGGTCATCGCCGCGAGCGCGGCCGGCCGGTCCATCCCGTACTTCTCGCGCAGCCGGTGGAAGGTCGCGGTCTGCCAGGACGCGCCGTTGGTGCGGCGCAGGCAGCGCTGCTCGATGATGCCCAGGTAGCGGTCCCGGTCGGCGGGCTCCACGCCCCACTCGTCGAGCCCCTGGTAGGCCATCGGCAGCAGCTCGTTCAGCACCAGGTCGACGGCGGACACGGTCTGCAGCCCGCCGCCGCGTCCGGCCCGGCCGGCGCGCGGCCACTGGAACACCGCGTCGATGCCGTACCGGGCGCCCTGCTGGAAGTTCGCGTCCGCCCGCTCGAACGGCAGCCGGGTCCAGATCGGCCGGGGCTGCTCGGCGAGCACCCGCACCAGCCCGTAGTAGAAGGCGGCGTTGGCCAGCGTGTCGGCCACCGTCGGCCCGGCCGGCAGCGCCCGGTTCTCCACCCGCAGGTGCGCCACCCCGCCCGCGACGTCGTACACCGGGCGGTTCCAGCGGTAGATGGTGCCGTTGTGCAGCCGCATCTCGGCGAGCCGGGGCGCGCCGCCGGAGGCCAGCACCTTCAGCGGGTCCTCGTCGTCGCAGATCGGCAGCAGCGCGGGGAAGTACCGCAGGTTCTCCTCGAACAGGTCGTACGCCGAGTCCACCCAGCGCTCGCCGAACCAGGTGATCGGGCGCACGCCCTGCGCCTTGAGCTCCGCCGTGCGGGTGTCGCAGGCCTGCTGGAAGAGCACCGGACGGGTCTCCCGCCACAGCTCCCGTCCGAACAGGAACGGCGAGTTGGCGCCGAGCGCCAGCTGCGGCCCGCAGATCGCCTGGGCCGCGTTCCACACCGAGGAGAACCGCTCCGGGGTCACCTGGAGGTGCAGCTGGAGCGAGGTGGCGGCGGCCTCGGCCACCATGGTGATCGACTCCAGTTGGAGGCGCTCGACCCCCTCGATGTCCAGCGTGATGTCCTCCCCGCGGGCGGCCAGGATCTGGTCGCTGAGCAGGCTGTACCGCTGGTTGTGGCTCATCGCGTCCAGCCCGGTGTGGGCGTGCTCCAGGGTCGGCAGGATGCCCACCATGACGATCCGGGCGCCCGCCTCGGCCGCCCGCCGGTCGGCGTAGCGCAGCGCCGTGTCGATCTCCTCGCGCAGGTCCTCGAAGACGTGCCCGCCGAGCCGGTGCGGCGCGATGTTGACCTCGATGTTGAACCGGCCCAGCTCGGTCTGGAAGTCGCTGGAGCCGATCTCGCTCAGCACCTGCGCGTTGTTCATGGCCGGCAGGCCCTGCTCGTCGGCCAGGTTGAGCTCGATCTCCAGGCCCACCACCGCCCGCGGCCGGTCGAAGCGCTCCTCCCGGAGCATCCGTCCGAGCGCTTCGAGACAGGCGTGGAGCTTGCGCCGGTACAGCTGCCGGTCCGCCAGTTCCGCCCGAGTCGCCACGACCTTCTCGCCCACGGTCCCCTCCTCCAGAGCCACCCCGTCGAGCACCCGGTCGACCGACCGTGCAAGCAATATGCCCGCCTCGAAGATCGATACCCGAACGCGCGAACTGGCTTGCAATGCAAGGCATCTGACGGAAAATCAGGCGAACTGTGGACTTGCTCGGCGCCACCGCCTGTGATAAACAGATCACCCAGCGCACCTGTTCGAATTTACAGCGCTCCGGCCGGTCCGCCTCGCCCCGAAGCCCTCGTCGACGGCGGCGACCGTGCCGGCACCGCGATCCTGCACAACCGGACACGGCCGGGCCCCGTCATCGAGGACGCGTCGCCCGCCACGCCGGTATGCCGCACTCGCACGCCGATCTCGCTTGGAGAGGCGGACCCGCCATGACCCTGCAGACCCCTCAGCCCCCACCGAGCGCCCTGCGCGCGGTCCTGGGCGCGCTCGACTCGGAGACCGCGCTGCGCCAGCCCGCCGCCGCGGCACTGCGCCACCCGACCGGTCCACTGCTCCCCGCCCACCCGCTCGCGGTGTACGTCCTGACCGGCCCGCGCCCGGAGCTGCCGGCCGCCCGCCGGACCGGCTGGCGCTTCCTGATCAAGGACGGCACCGAGGTCACCGCCGCCGCCGAGGTGGTGCAGAGCACCGAGGGCCACAGCTTCTCCCACTTCACCGCCGGCCCCTACCTCGACTCGACGGTCCGGGCGCTGCGCGAGGCCTGGCAGCTCGCCCAGAGCTCCCGGACCCCCCGGCAGCCCCGACTGCTGACCTTCCCCGGCCAGTACGCCACGGCGCTCTGGCTGCACAGTCCGGACACCGGTCCGGCCGCCGACCTGCTGATCCCGCTGGCCCCGGCCCCGCTCGGCGTCACCGCGCACCGCGCCCGCCCGGCCGCCGAACTGCTGCCGCTGCTCGTCCGCACCCCGCGCGCCAGGCCGCTGCTGCTCGGCTCCTCCTGACCCGACGACCACCCCGGGGCCGCCGGGCCCACCACCCGTCCGGCGGTCCCCGTCCGCGCCCCGCGCGCCCGTCCCACTCCGCTCCGCCCCGAGGGCCCTCATCCGAACGGCGAGCATCCGATCGGGCCATCCCGCATGGCCCCATCGGGCCATGCCCCGACTGACCCACCGGTGCGTCTTCTCCCGTCGGCCCCACCTGAACGGGTGATCTCTGCCCGGGAGTTGTGGCGCATGTCACGAAATCCCTGCGCGCGCGTCCCAGGATGCCGACACTGGGAACCAGCGTGGAAGGACCACCTGTCCTACCCACTTGAGCGCCGGTCCACACCTGGCCGGCGTGCGGACAGGATCCGACCACCGCGGCGGTTCCGGACGGCACGACCTCCGGCGACCGCACCACGGGGAGGATCGCAGAGCGAAGCGAGGGTACGCGTATGTGCCAGCACCGTCCTGAGTGCCCGTCGGCCGAGTCCGAGGACCGCGAGGCGGCCGCGTCGGTGGCCCGCCACCCGGAGCAGGGCTGGAGCCTGCTCTGCAACGGCGTCGTCCTGTTCGAGGACACCGGGGAACTGCTGCCCGACGGCCGGGTGATCGCCCCGCGCCGCCCCGTCGCCCACGCGGCCTGACCACCCGTCGGACCACCCTGCCCGGCCACTCGGTCCGACCACCCGGCCCGCCCCCCAGTCCGACCACCCAGCCCGACCGCACGGCGGGGGCAGCCGCCGACCGTGTCGGCACAAGGGGCAGGGCCCCGGCGGAAACTCCGCCGGGGCCCTGCCGTCCGGTCCGGACCGCCGGGGTCCGGTCCGGTCAGACGCCGTACTCGTCCAGCGGCGGGCAGGAGCAGACCAGGTTGCGGTCGCCGTACGCGCCGTCGATCCGGCTCACCGGCGGCCAGTACTTGTCCGCCGGGTTCACGCCCGCCGGGAAGACCGCCTCCTGCCGCGAGTAGCCGTGCGCCCAGTCGCCGGCCAGCGCGGCGGCGGTGTGCGGGGCGCTGCGCAGCGGGTTGTCGTCGGCCGCCCACGCGCCCGAGCCGACCTTGTCGATCTCGCCCTTGATCTCGATCATCGCGTCGCAGAAGCGGTCGATCTCGTGCAGGTCCTCGGACTCGGTCGGCTCGATCATCAGCGTGCCGGCCACCGGGAAGGACATCGTCGGCGCGTGGAAGCCGTAGTCGATCAGGCGCTTGGCGATGTCGTCCACCGTCACGCCCGTCTCCTTGGTCAGCGGGCGCAGGTCGATGATGCACTCGTGCGCGACCAGACCGCCCGGGCCGGTGTAGAGCACCGGGAAGTGCGGCGCCAGGCGCTTGGCGATGTAGTTGGCGTTCAGCACCGCGACCTGGGTCGCGTGCTTGAGGCCCTCGCCGCCCATCAGCCGGACGTACGCCCAGGAGATCGGCAGGATGGCCGCCGAGCCCCACGGCGCGGCCGAGATCGGGCCGACGCCGGTGGCCGGGCCGGCCTCGGCCTGCAGCGGGTGGTTCGGCAGGTACGGCGCCAGGTGGGCGCGCACCGCGACCGGGCCGACGCCCGGGCCGCCGCCGCCGTGCGGGATGCAGAAGGTCTTGTGCAGGTTCAGGTGCGAGACGTCCGCGCCGAACTTGCCCGGCTTGGCGAGGCCGACCAGGGCGTTCAGGTTGGCGCCGTCCACGTAGACCTGGCCGCCGGCCTCGTGCACCAGAGCGCAGATGTCGGTGATCTGGGTCTCGTACACGCCGTGGGTGGACGGGTAGGTGACCATCAGCACGGCGAGCTTGTCGCGGTTCTGCTCGATCTTGGCCTTCAGGTCCTCGACGTCCACGTCGCCGTCGACCAGGGTCTTCACCACGACCACGCGCATGCCGGCCATCACGGCCGAGGCCGCGTTGGTGCCGTGCGCCGAGGACGGGATCAGGCAGACGTCGCGCTGGGTGTCGCCGTTGGCGTGGTGGTAGGCGCGCACGGCCAGCAGACCGGCCAGCTCGCCCTGCGAGCCCGCGTTCGGCTGGATCGACACCGCGTCGTAGCCGGTCACCTCGACCAGCTGCTGCTCCAGCTGGCGGATCAGGGTCAGGAAGCCCTGGGCCTGGTCGATCGGCGCGAAGGGGTGCAGCTGGCCGAACTCCGGCCAGGTCACCGCCTCCATCTCGGTGGTCGCGTTGAGCTTCATGGTGCAGGAGCCCAGCGGGATCATGCCGCGGTCCAGCGCGTAGTCCCGGTCCGACAGGCGGCGCAGGTAGCGCAGCATGGCGGTCTCCGAGCGGTGGCTGTGGAAGACCGGGTGGGTCAGGTACTCGTCCTCGCGCAGCAGCGCGGCGGGCAGCGCGTCGGCGGCCTCGGCGACCTCGACGGCCGGGACGCCGAACGCGGCCCAGACGCCGGCCAGGTGCTCGCGGGTGGTGGTCTCGTCGGTGGAGACGGAGATCCGGTCCGCGCCGTCCTGGTGGACGTTGATGCCGTTGGCGCGGGCGGCGGCGGCGATCTCGGCGGCGCGGCCCGGGACGACGGCGGTGACGGTGTCGAAGAACTCGCCGTGCAGCAGCTCGACGCCGCCGGCCCGCAGGCCCTCGGCGAGGGCGGCGGCGTAGCGGTGGGTGCGCCGGGCGATGTCGGCCAGGCCGTCCGGGCCGTGGTAGACGGCGTACATCGAGGCCATCACGGCGAGCAGCACCTGGGCGGTGCAGATGTTGCTGGTGGCCTTCTCGCGGCGGATGTGCTGCTCGCGGGTCTGCAGCGCCAGGCGGTAGGCGCGGTTGCCGTCGGCGTCGACGGAGACGCCGACCAGACGGCCGGGCAGCGAGCGGGCGTACTCGGCGCGCACCGACAGGTAGCCGGCGTGCGGGCCGCCGAAGCCCATCGGCACGCCGAAGCGCTGCGAGGTGCCGCAGGCGATGTCGGCGCCCAGCGAGCCCGGGGACTTGAGCAGGGTCAGCGCGAGCAGGTCGGCGGCGACGGCGACGATCGCGCCCAGGCCGTGCGCCTGCTCGATCACCGGGGCGAGGTCGCGGACCACACCGGTGGCACCCGGGTACTGGAGCAGCACGCCGAAGACGCCGCGCTCGGCGATCTCGGCCGGGATGCCCTCGGACAGGTCGGCGACGACGACCTCGACGCCGGTCGGCACGGCGCGGGTGTTGATCACCGCGACGGTCTGCGGCAGGGTCTCGGCGTCGACCAGGAAGACGCCGCCCTTGACCTTGGTGACGCGGCGGGCCAGCGCCATCGCCTCGGCGGCCGCGGTGCCCTCGTCCAGCAGCGAGGAGCCGGAGGTCGGCAGGCCGGTCAGGTCGGAGACCAGGGTCTGGAAGTTGAGCAGCGCCTCCAGGCGGCCCTGCGAGATCTCCGGCTGGTACGGGGTGTAGGCGGTGTACCAGGCCGGGTTCTCCATGACGTTGCGCAGGATCACCGGCGGGGTGAAGGTGCCGTAGTAGCCCAGGCCGATCATCGGCTGGAGCACCTGGTTGCGGCCGGCCAGCTCGCGCAGCTCGGCGAGGACCTGGGCCTCGGTCCGGCCCGCGGGCAGGTCCAGGGCGGTGATGGAACGGATCGCCTCGGGCACCGCGGTGGCGGCGAGCTCGTCCAGCGAGCCGTAGCCGACGGACGCCAGCATCTTCTCCTGCGCGGCGGCGTCGGGGCCGATGTGGCGGTTCTCGAAGGGGCTGGCCAGCTCAAGCTCGGTGAGGGTCGAGGCGCCGGTGGGGCGTCCCGCGTTCGGCTGGGCGTTCATGGTGGTCGAGGCCTCCTGGTCACGGACCGGCGGGGGTACGCACGCCGACCGGCCTTCGCCGCTGCACGCAGCGGACGAGCCTGGGCGGGCGGACCCGACAGGCCTCCCCCTCTGTCATCGGGACCTGAGAGCTTCACCCGCACGGGGCGCTGCGGGCGCTCCGCCGGCTTGCACCGTCGGTGAGGGTGGTGGCCGTCGGCTCCCATGCCGACACTCCTGCCCTGCTTTCCAGAGTGACCTACCCCACACGGTACGGATGCCTGAGAGATTCCGGGGAGGAGTTGCTCCTTCGGCGCCCCGACCAGCGGTTTTCGTGGTCGGAGACTCTCCCGAGCGGGCTCTGCGGTCGTCGCCCAGGGTACCAGCGGGAGGCCCTCCGATCACGGGTGCGTCAGGTCACTCGAGGTCTACGCGCGTCCCCCGGACGGGCCAGTGCGCAGCCCGTCCGGCGCAGTCCCGGTCGCGCCCGTCCGTTTCATGGCTTTTGGTGTGAAGTGGCCGACGGATCGGGTGCCCCGGCCGCCTTCCTGCGGGACTTCGCAGGCTCAGCGCACGGGAGGAAAGAGTGCAGACCGAGATCGACCCGCGGGACCTCATCGGTCACAAGGCCGTCGACCGCAACGGAGACAAGATCGGCACGGTCGACGAGGTCTACCTGGACGACGCCACCGGCCGGCCCGAGTGGGCCGCGGTCCGGACCGGCATCTTCGGCCGGGACGCCTTCGTCCCGCTGACCACGAGCGAGTTCGCCGGCGACGAACTCCGGGTGCCGTACGACAAGTCGCTGGTGAAGGAGTCGCCGGACTTCGGCGTCGGCCAGCACCTGTCCCCCGCCCAGGAGCTCCAGCTCTACCGCTACTACGGGCTCGACACGCCGATGGACAGCCGCCCGAACGGCGAGAACGGGAGCCGCGCCAAGCAGCCCGACCTCGACTTCGGCACCACGGCGGCGGCGGCCGCCACGACCACCGCGGCGGCCCCGGTGAAGCCGCTCACCTTCCACACCCCCGAGCGCTCCCCCGAGCCGGCCCCGGTCAGGCCCCCGGCTCCGGCCGCCGCGGCTCCCGCCCCCCTCACCACCACCTCCCCCACCGTCGCCGACACCGTCAGGACCGCCCCGGAGGCCGACATGCGGACCCTCAGCACACCCGCGGCCACCACCACCGCCCCGCCGGCGGCCACCACCACCGCCCCCGCGGCTCCCGCCGACCCGGTCGTGGAACCGAAGCCGCAGTCGCCGCACGCCCCCGCGCCCGCGCCCGCGCCGATGGCGACCACCACCGCCGCGACCACCACCACGGCGAACGCCGGCGCCGCCTCGCCCTCCCCCAGCGGCCCGGTCGAGATCACCTGCCGCGAGGAGCGGCTGGAGGTCACCACCGAGTGGCACACCATCGGCACCGCGAAGCTGCGCAAGTACGTGACGACCGAGCAGGTCGAGCGCCGCGTCCCGGTGGTCCGCGAGCGCGTCCGGGTCGAACGGCTGCCGGTCAGCGACGCCGAGCGCGCCGCGCTCACCGAGAAGGACATCGTCGAGGCCGTCGAAGAGGTCACTCTCCGCGAGGAACGCGCCGTGGCCCGCAAGCACCTCGCCCCGATCGAACGGGTCCGCCTGATCGTCGAGCGGTACACCACCGAGGAGGTGATCCGGGAGGAACTCCGCCGCGAGCACGTCGAAGTCCACGACACCACCGGCACCCGGGCCCCCGCCTCGCCGACCGACCCGTCGACCGACTCCGCCCCGCCCGCCACCTCGTCCCGCCCGGCAGCCCTACGGCCACTGGTCTGACAGCACCCCGCGACAAGGGCCCCGGACGCCGTCCGGGGCCCTTGTCGCGTACCCGACCGTTCGACTTTGCCAAAGCTTAACCGCTCGATATTTGACACTCTGAAGTATCGCCCTGCATGGTTACTTCAGTTCATTCACTATGTACGGGAGGAAGCAACCGTGAGTGAGGCACCCCAGCCCACCACCGCGGCCGAGAAGCAGAGCAGCGCCCGGGTCCTGCCGGCCCTCATCCTGGCGATGCTGTCGTTCAGCGTGGTGCAGACCGCGGTCGTCCCGATCCTGCCCTCGCTGGCCAAGGAACTGGACGTCTCGGCCTCCAACATCACCTGGCTGATGACCGCCAACCTGCTCTCCGCAGCCGTGCTGACTCCCCTCCTGGGCCGCTTCGGCGACCTCCGGGGCCGTAAGCCGATGCTGCTGATCTCGCTGGCCGGCCTGGTCGCCGGTTCGGCACTGGCCGTCAGCACCCACTCCTTCACCTGGCTGGTCGTCGCCCGCGTCCTCCAGGGCGCCGGCGGTGGCGTCCTGCCGCTGGCGATCAGCATCGTCCGTGACGAGCTGCCCAAGCAGAAGGTGACCGGCGGCGTCGCCGCCATCAGCGCCTCGATGGGCGTCGGCTCCGGCCTCGGCCTGGTCGCCACCGGCCTCCTGCTGGAGCACTGGAACTACAAGTCGATCTTCTGGATGGGCCTGGTCTTCGGCCTGATCGCGGTCGCCCTGGTCGCCCTCCGGGTCCCGACCGACCCGGTCACCGACAAGGAGGGCGGCGCCGACCCGCTGGGCGCCCTCACCCTGGCCGGCTGGCTCTCCGCACTGCTGGTCGCGGTCAGCCAGGGCAACCACTGGGGCTGGACCTCCAACCGGACGCTCGGCCTGTTCGCCGTCGCCGCCGTGGTCGCCCTGGTCTGGGGCATCATCGAGACCAAGGTCGCGCACCCGCTGGTGGACATGAAGATGATGGGCCGTCCGGCCGTCGCCTTCACCAACGTGGCCGGCCTGCTGATCGGCTTCGGCATGTACGGCTCCTTCATGGTCATCAGCAACTTCGCCCAGTCCCCGGAGAAGCTGACCCACTACGGCTTCACCGCCAGCGTGCTGCACGCCGGTGTCATGCTGCTGCCGTCCGCGATCGGCTCGATGGTCGCCGCCCCGGTCGGCGCCATGCTGATCGCCCGGCGCGGCCCGCGCCTGCCGCTGGTGCTCGGTGGCGTCCTCGGCGCGATCGCGATGGCCTACCTGGCCGTCCGGCACGGGCACGAGGGCGACATCTACACCGCCTCGGCGATCTTCGGTCTCGGCGTCGGCCTCGCCTTCGCCGCGATGCCCGCCTACATCAACGGCGCCGTCCCGGCCGAGCAGAGCGGCATCGCCAACGGCATGAACTCCGTGCTGCGCACGGTCGGTGGTGCGATCGGCACCGCCGTCATGGCCGCCATCCTGACCGGCGACACCATGAAGCTGCCGCCGCAGATCCCGTTCACGCTGCCCACCCTGGACGCCTTCAAGCACGCGTACTGGACCGCGGCCGTCGTCTGCATCATCGCCGGCGTCGTCCCGTTCCTGATCCGCGGCGCCAAGTCGGCCGCCGCCCCGACCGTCGTCGGCGGCTCGGCCGAGCAGGACTCCAGCCCCGCGCTGGTCAAGACCGACGCCTGACGAGGCGTCCGGCCCCCGCGCTCAGGGACAGGGCGCGGGGCCCGGCCTCCGTACGTCGCGAGGGCATCACGAACGTACGGGGACCGGCACGGTGATCGGCCCCACCCGGTACTCCCCCACCGGGTGGGGCCGCTTCGCGTCTCCGGCCCCTCACCTCTCGGGCCCCCTCGCCTCTCAGGCCCCCTCGGCCGACCCGCCGTCCCCGCCCTCCGCCCCGTCCCCGCCCTCGGGGAGGCGCAGCGGCAGCGGCCGGGACGGTTCGAGCGCCGGGTCGTCCACCGCGAAGGTCCGCACCCGCCCCGGCCCGCTCCACGGGGTCTCGAACCGTACGGTGACCCTCCCGACGCCGCTGCCCTGCACCCAGCCCGGCCCGAACTCCTCGTGCCGGACGTCCTGTCCGGGCATCCAGCGCCGCACCACGACGGCCTCCGGCTCCTCCTCGGCCGCCACGGCCTCGGCCACCGCCTCCGCGTGCTCCGCGGCCTCCTCCCGCAGCGCCTGGGCGAACAGGTCCTCCTGGGTGTAGTCGGCGAGTTGGGCGACGCCCACGCCGAGCAGCCGGACCCCGCCGGTGATGTCCACCTGCTCGGCCAGCCGGCGCGCGGTCGCGGTGATCACCGTCTCGTCGTCGGTGGGCCCGCCGAGCGTTTCCGAGCGGGTCAGCGTCGAGAAGTCGAACCGCCGGACCTTGAGCACCACCGTCCGCCCCGAGCGCCCGGCCGACCGCAGCCGCCGCACGCACCGGCCGGCCAGCGCCTCCACCTCGCGCAGCACCCGCTCCCGGTCCGCCAGGTCCACCTCGTAGGTGTCCTCCACCGACACGGACTTGGCGTCCTGATCGGCGACCACCGGCCGGTCGTCCAGCCCTATGGACATCTGGAAGATCCCGGCGCCGTGCGCCCGCCCGACCAGCTGCACCAGCTCCGCCTCGCCCGCCTCCGCGAGGTCGGCCACCGTGTTCAGCCCGGCCCGGCGCAGCACCTGCTCGGTGGCCGGCCCGATCCCGGGCAGCGCCCGGACCGGCATCGGGCCGAGCACGGCCCGCTCCTCCCCGGGCTCGATCATCACGAGGCCGTCCGGCTTGGCCTGCTCGGAGGCGATCTTGGCCATCAGTTTGGACCCGGCCGCCCCGACCGAGCCGGTCAGCCCGGTCAGCTGCCGGATGTCCGCCCGCAGGTCCTCCGCCAGCGCGAGCACCAGCCGCTCGCCGGTCTCGTGGTCCGCGTCCAGCAGCGCCGGTCCGTACGGGCCGGCCTCCAGGTCCACGAAGGCCTCGTCCAGGCTGAGCGGCTGCACCAGCGGGGAGAGCTGCCGCAGCAGCCCCATCACGATCTCGCTGTTCTGCCGGTAGGCCTCGAACCGCCCCGACAGGAAGGCGGCGTTGGGGCAGAGCCGGCGCGCCTGCGCCATCGGCATCGCCGAGTGCACCCCGAACCGGCGCGCCTCGTACGAGGCCGTGGAGACCACCCCGCGCCCGCCGAGCCCGCCGACGATCACCGGCTTGCCGCGCAGGCTCGGCTTGGCCGCCTGCTCCACCGCCGCGAAGAAGGCGTCCATGTCGAGGTGGATGATGCTCGGCAGAGATCGCACCCGCCGATCATCGCGTACGGGTCCGACAGTGCGTACGAACCCGGCCGGGCGGCCCGCGGCCGGGCCCCGGGCGGCTACTTCCTGGCCGCCTCCGCCAGCGCCTTCGGGATGCCGTCCTCCGTGGGCCCGAGGAACAGCGGGTCGGGCCGCAGCCAGGCGTTGGCCGCCGCCTTGCCCGCCCCGGCAACCTCCCGCAGCCCGCCGTACAGCCAGGTCACGTCGTGCAGCTCCGGCACCCCGACCGCGTACGAGCGGATGCCCGCCGCCTCGCACAGCGCCAGGGCCCGGCGGACGTGGAAGTCCTGGCTCACCAGCACCGCGTGGTCCACCCCGAAGATCCGGCGCGCCCGGGTGCAGGAGTCCCAGGTGTCGAAGCCCGCGTAGTCCCGGACCACCCGGTCCTCGGGCACCCCGTGCTCGGTCAGGTAGGTGTACATCGCGTCGGGCTCGTCGTACTCGACCCGCCCGTTGTCCCCGGTCACCAGGATCGCCTGCACCTTCCCGGCCCGGTACAGGTCCAGCGCCGCGACCAGCCGGTGCTCCAGGTACGGGGAGGGCTTGCCCTGGTCCAGCCCGGCGCCGAAGACCACCGCGACCGGCGCGGCGGGCGCGCTCTCCACCGTGCCCACCCGGTCCCCCGCGGCGAGCCACACCCAGGCGCTCGGCGCCAGCGCCAGCGAGCAGAGCACCGTCCCGACCTGGAACACCCTGCGCTGCGTCCGCCGCGGCCGCAGCCGCGCCGCCAGCAGCCCGGCCCTGCGCCGCAGCAGCCCCGCTATCCCGGTGCCGTCCTCCACGTGCCCTCCCTCGATCGCGTCAACCGGGGAAGACGACGGGGCCGCGGGTCCGAACGGTTCCCCGTCCGGGCCCGCGGCCCCGTCGAACGCCTGCTCAGACCGCCCGGTTGCGCCGCTGGGCCAGCTCGTCGGCCGGGTCGTTCCCGACCAGGGTCTCGCCGGTGTCGGTGCGCTCGGCGTGCAGCCGCCCGAGGGTGAGCTCCAGCTCCTGCCAGACCGCTCCCACCGCGATGCCGAACACTCCCTGACCGCCCTTCAGCAGGTCCACCACCTGCTGCGGCGTGGTGCACTCGTACACCGTCGCGCCGTCGCACATCAGCGTCATCCCGGCCAGGTCGGCCTGGTCGGCGGCCTGGAGGTGGGCGACCGCCACCCGGATGTTCTGCAGCGAGACGCCCGCGTCGAGCAGCCGCTTCACGATCTTCAGCAGCAGGATGTCGCGGAAGCTGTAGAGCCGCTGGCTGGTCGACGGGTAGGCGGTGCGGACGCTGGGCTCCAGCAGTCCGGTGCGGGCCCAGTAGTCCAGCTGGCGGTAGGTGATGCCGGCCGCCGCGCAGGCCGTCGGGCCCCGGAAGCCGAGCAGGTCGGACGTCGGGGACAGCCGCTCGATGGCCGGCTGCCCCGGCTGTACGGCCGGGAAACGGCCCATCCGGGGGAGGTCCGTGACGGTGCGAGCGGTGCGCGGCATGTGCACGGCGCACCGGCCTCCCACGGCCGCGTCATCGCCGGTGCTTCTCATGCCTGCCTCCGTCCACTCGTGCTGCGGGCAACCCGACTGCGGGCATCGGCCACCCGGACAGCCACTCCTGACGGTAGGCAGTCCCCTATGACCCGTCAACGATCGCCACGCCGAGTCAGACAAACCACATCACTCAGGAGAGTGGTTTTTCGTGCCCCTAGTGTGGGTAGATGGACGGTTTTTGGCAAAACGATAGGCCGATTGCCCGTCCAGCAGGGCCCCGCTACTGCGGACCGCTGCCCCCGAAGTCCTCGGGCGACACCTGGTCGAGGAACTCGCGGAACTTCTCGACCTCGTCCTCCTGCTCGTCCGGGATCGCGATGCCCGCCTCGGCGAGCACCTCCTCGCTCCCGTAGATCGGCGTGCCGGTGCGCAGCGCCAGCGCTATGGCGTCGGACGGCCGGGCGCTCACCTCGACCCCGCCGGCGAACACCAGCTCGGCGTAGAACACGCCCTCCCGCAGATCGGTGATCCGGACCTCGGTGAGCTGCTGGCCGAGCGCCTCCAGGACGTCCTTGAACAGGTCGTGCGTCAGCGGGCGCACCGGCGTCATGCCCTGCTGGGCGAAGGCGATCGCGGTCGCCTCGCCGGGGCCGATCCAGATCGGCAGGTAGCGATCTCCCCCGACCTCCCGCAGCAGCACGATCGGCTGGTTGGAAGGCATCTCCACCCGGACACCCACGACGTCGAGCTCATTCACACAGGCAACCCTATGGCTCCGCTCCCGGATATGAAAGCGCAGGGCCGACGCCGCTGGTCAGCGGGGTGCGCCCGGTGCCGCCCGGGCCCGCCCACGGGCACCGCGGCCCTATCCGCGGGTCCGCAGACCGGCCTGGACCATCGCCGCGTGCAGCCGTACGGACAGCGTCACGAGCTCCCGGGCGGTGGCCTCCGCGTGCGCCCTGGTCTGCGGGTTCCGGTGCCGGCGCAGCGGCGCCACCACCTGCTCGACCAGCGCGATCTCGCGGTCCGCCGCCGCCTTCATGGCCCGCAGGTGCCGGGGCTCCAGCCCGTACCGGCCGAGCTCCGCGACCAGCCGGGCCACCTGGAGCGCCTCGCCGTCGTACCCGCCGTCCGGGCCCGGGGCGACCAGCCCGTAGGACTCCCACTCGGCCAGCTCCGGCTCCCCGGCCTCGGCCGCCGCCAGCAGCTCGGCGCGCCCCAGCCGGACGCCGGACGGCACCTCGGTGGCGGCCACCAGCTCGCGGTCCGCCTCCTCCAGCGGGCCGGGCCGGGGGTCGGCGGCGGAGGGCAGCGCGGGCGGGCTCTCACCGCGCTCGATGGCGTCCAGGTGCTCGCGGATCACCCGCAGGGGCAGGTAGTGGTCCCGCTGCATACGCAGGACGTAGGCCAGCCGCTCGACGTCGGCCGGGCTGAACTTGCGGTATCCCGAGGGCGTGCGCTGCGGCTCGACCAGCCCCTCCGCCTCCAGGAAGCGGATCTTGGAGATGGTCACCTCGGGGAAGTCGTCGCGCAGGAAGGTCAGCACCGCGCCGATGCTCAGCAGTTCGTCGGCGCCGCGCCGGCGCCCCGCGGGCCGCTCGGCCCGGACCGGCTGGCGCGGGCCCGCGACCACCCCGCGTCCGCCGCGGTCCGCCTGCGGACCGGACGGGGTTGGGGTGGCCGCCCCGAGAGAAGAGGAAGGGGTATTCGTATTCACTCGGGCTCCTGCCGACGTCGCTTTCAGTACCCCCGGTTGTGGCCGGCGAAGAACACCAGCCGGTACTTCCCGATCTGCACCTCGTCGCCGTTGTTCAGCGACACCTCGTCGATCCGCTCCCGGTTCACGTAGGTGCCGTTGAGGCTGCCCACGTCCGCGACGCTGAAGCCGGCCGGGGTGCGGCGGAACTCCACGTGGCGGCGCGAGACCGTGACGTCGTCCAGGAAGATGTCACCCTGCGGGTGACGCCCCGCCGTGGTGACGTCCGAGTCCAGCAGAAAGCGGCTGCCGGAGTTCGGACCGCGCTGCACGATCAGCAGGGCCGAGCCCGGCGGCAGCGCGTCGATCGCCGACAGCACCTCGGCCGACAGGGCCGGCGTGGCGCCGGTGCCGGTCGTGGCGGTGGGGTCGTACGACTCCAGGCCGGAGATGGAGATGGTCGACGTGGTCTCCGCCGCCCCCTCCGGGAGCAGGCCACCGCGCAGCGCCATACCGCAGTTGGAACAGAACCGGGCCGAGGCCGGGTTCTGGTTGCCGCACCTGGGGCACGGAGTGGGGCCAGCCATGTTCACAGCCTCCTGGCGCGGCACACCCGACGGGTTGTGCCCGGCGTACGGATCCGGGGCAAACCCTCCACCAGAGGTTGAGGGTCCTGACGGGAAACCTATGCGCGGCTCGCCGGAGGGGTCAACCGACGCGCCGTAGCCCGCCGGATTCCCGGCGTACTGGGCGGCGGCGCCGTCCCGGTACAGCTGCTGGCCGGCGTACGGCGCGGCCTCGGGGGCCGGACGCATGCCCGGCACCGCGGGCTCGTCCTCCGGCCGGCGGTGACGCGCGGTGGGCGCCTCGACGGCGGCCGCGTCACGGCCCTTGTTACGACCGAACAACTTCGAGAAGAAACTCACGGGCGAATCCCCTTGCGTGTGACAGACCCGCCCGCGGGGCAGGGTGAGAGCCTCGGACATGCCGCGAGCCCGGTGATCGCGGCTCGGGCCCGCCGGAGTGGCACTCCGGCGGCTGGTACTGCGGTTGTTGCTCCGGAGCGTACTGGTGCGAACCAGTCTCGCCCATGTGACGGCGGCGCTCCGCAGCGGGTGCCGCCCGCCCTTGACGGGCCGTTCGCCGGGCGCCCCGTCACTTCGAGGCCGGCTTGGCGTACTGCGGCGACTTCGGGTCCACGAGGGCGTCGACGACCACCTTCGGCTGCTGGGTGATCGTCGCCCGCGCCTGGTGGCTCTCCAGCGTACGGACGACACCTCCCGGGATGTTCAGCGCGGGTGTCAGGTCCTGCGGGTTCCCCACGACCGTGAAGCGGTAGGGCTGCGAGACCTTCTTCCCGTCGATCTGCACCCCACCGGCCGACAGGTCGGTGAAGTAGGTGTTGACCACCACGCGCACATCGTTGATCTGAATCGCCTCCGCCCCCGCCGCTCGAAGTTCTTGCAGGGTGTCCAGCAGCATATCCGCCTTCACCTGCCCTTGGGGATCATCGACCGTGAGTACGATGCCCGGACCAGTGGCTTTGACGGTGCCGGCGAGCACGCCGAGCTCCGTCGCCTTCTTCCTGGTCTGCTCCTGGGCCTCCTTGGCCTGGTTGGAGCTGTTCTCCAACTTCGCCAGGGACTGCTCCAGCTCCGCCTTCTCCTGCTGGAGACGCTGCTGACGGCTGTCCAGTTCGTCGAGGATCCGGACCAGGTCCTCCTGGCGGGCCCCGCGCAGCTGGCTGTGGTGGTCGTTGGTCGACCGCACCTGGATCGCCAGCCCCAGTCCGAGCGAGAACAGCAGCAGCGCCACCACCAGCTGCCCGCGCGACAACCGCGGCGGCCAGAGCGCCGCCTTCAGGCGCCGCCGGCCGGTGTTCCGGTCCGCATCGGGCTCGGGCTCCGGCGTGGGCTCGGATTCGGTGGCCGCCCCGGGTTCTGCCGTCGGCTCAGGCGTGGACTTCGCGGGCTCGACGGCAGGCGCGGGCTTCGCCTCGGCCTCCGGCCCCGGTTCCGCCCCGGGCTCGGCCTTAGGGTCGGCCTCGGGCTCGGTCGCCGACGCGGCCTCGGGTGCCGGCTCGGCGGCCTTCGTCAGCCGCAGCGTCGGCTCGGGCACCGAACCGGCCTCAAGCTCAGCCTCAGCGTCAGACTTGCCCTCCGACGCCTCCCCGGCCTCGGCGGTCTCCCCGGCCGTCCCAGCGGCCTCGGCCACCTCCGCCGCATGCTCCGGGCCGGACTCCCCGTCCGACTCCGGCTCAGGTGCGTCCACAGCCTTCTCGACCAGCTCCGCGGGCGTCCTCCCGACCGCCGTCCGGCCCGACCCGTCACCCGGCTTCCCGGCGGCCGGCCCGGCCGCCGTGGCCTCCTGCTTCTCCGCCGCCTCGCGGCCGGGCTCAGGCACGGAAGACATGGCGCCGGATCGCGGCCGCGTTGGAGAAGATGCGGATGCCGAGGACGACGACCACACCCGTGGACAGCTGCGAGCCGACGCCCAGCTGGTCACCGAGGAAGACGATCAGTGCCGCGACCACCACGTTCGACAGGAACGAGACGATGAACACCTTGTCGTTGAAGATCCCGTCGAGCATCGCCCGGACGCCACCGAACACGGCGTCCAGCGCCGCCACCACCGCGATCGGCAGGTAGGGCACCACGGCGTCCGGCACCTCGGGTTGGACGAACAGGCCGACGACCACCCCGATCACAAGACCCAGTACGGCAATCACGGTCTGGCTGCTCCTGTCCCTGTCGTGGTCTTGGTGGTTCCGGCCGACGGACGCCGCTTGGCGGTGGTGGCAGCGCCGGACGCGGTCGGCGAGGTGGATGCGGAAGGCGAGGCGGATGGTGAGACGGACGCGCTCGGGCTCTCCTGGGCGCCGGCTCCGGCCGACGGGGTGCCGCCCGGGCCCGTCGGGGCCGCCGTGGGCGAGGCCTCGGGCGTCACCGGCTGCGCGGTCCGCAGCGTCACCCCCACCGCCGCCGGCAGCGTCAGGCTCTTCTGCACGGAGAGCGTCGACTTGATGCCGTACTGCTCCTGGAGCAGCCGCAGGTACTGCCCGGCCATGTCCTTCTCGAAGGCGCCGAGGAGCTTGGAGCCGTCCCCGATCGCCTGGATGCTGTACGGCGGCACCAGCGGCCGGTTGTCCACCAGCACCGCCTCGCCCGCGGCCCGGATCGCGGACAGCGCGGTCAGCCGCTGGCCGTTGATCGCTATCGCCTCGGCCCCGGATCCCCAGAGGCCGTTCACCACCAGCTGCAGGTCGCGGTCGCGCAGCCGGCCGCTGTTGGAGAACCCCTGCCCGGCCCGCGGGTCGACGTTGCCGCCGAGGCCCGTGCCCGCGGCGTCCTCCAGGACCAGCTTCAGGCCCGGCCCGGTGACCTGGCCCAGGCCCACGGCGCCGGTCACCCCGCCGGGATCGGCGTCCCCCGAGGCGAGCGCCTGCTGCTGGGTGCTGTCGACCTTGAGCCGCAGCTCCTGGACCTGCTTCTGCAAGTGGTCGGCGGAGGTGTTGCTGTCGTTGATCCGGTGGATCAGCGCGTCCCGTTCCTTGGCCAGCGACGGCTCGGCCTTGTGCGCGTTCACCGCGCCCACCGTCACCACCGCGCCGACCAGCGCCAGCCCGGCGCCCAGCGTGAGCAGCCCCTGCAGGGTGCCGGGCATCCGGCTGTCCCGGGCACCGCCGCGCGCGGCGGCCGCCTCCGCGTAGCCCTCGTCCAGGCTGTGGTCCATCACGTTGGTCAGCAGGGACATCGAGGCGTCCGGACGGTTGTACCGTCCGTTCGGGGCACTCGGTGTCGGCGTCGCTGGCATGGGGACCATCGTCCCACGCCGCCGAGGGGGCCCGTGCACGGCCCCTGAGCTGCACACACGCTGCACACATCACGGAAAGTGACGGATTGTTCCGAATGATGTGAAAACGGACAGCGGGGCGCACGAATCACACCGTGCGCCCCGCCGTTCGAAGCAGTTCCGGGATCGGCCCGTGCTCAGCTCCTCGCCGTCACCGCCCCGCGCCGTCGACCACGGCCGCCCACTCGTCCAGCAGCGCCTCGGTCGCCTCGTCGTCCGGGCCCTCCGCCCACAGGTGGGTGACCGCCTCGGCCGGGTCCGGCAGGACCAGCGTCCAGCGCCCGTCCGCCTCGACCACCCGGACCCCGTCGGTGGTGTCCAGCCGGCGGCTGCCGGCCGCCTCCACCACCGAGCGCATGACCATGCCCTTGGCCGCCCACGGCGTCGCGATGTCCCGGCGCCGGATGTGCGCCTGCGGGATCCGCGCGTCGATCTGGCTCAGCGTGAGCTGGGTCCGCGCCACCAGGCCGACCAGCCGGACGAACGCCGCGGCGCCGTCCAGCACCCCGCTGAACTCGGGCACCACGAAGCCGCCGCGCCCGTCCCCGCCGAACACCGTGCCCTCGGCGGAGGCCGCCTTCGCGAGGTCGTCCGGCGTCGTCGTGGTCCAGATGACCTGGGTGCCGTGGTACGCGGCGACCTGCTCGGCGATCCGGGTCGTGGTCACCGGCAGGGCCACCTGCCCGCTGCGCCGCTCGGCCGCGACCAGGTCCAGCAGCACCAGCAGCGCCCGGTCGTCGTCGATCACCCGGCCGAGCTCGTCCACGAACGCGACGCGCTCGCCCACCGGGTCGAACCGCACTCCGAAGGCCGCCCGGGAGGACGCCACCAACTCGCCGAGCCTGGCCAGCCCGGCCCGGCGCGTCTCCGCGTCCTCGGTCGGCCGCGCCTCGTCCAGCCCGCTGGAGACGGTGAGCGCCTCCACCCCGAGCCGGCCGAGGATGCTCGGCAGAACGAGGCCCGCGCTGCCGTGCGCGGTGTCCACGACCACCTTCAGCCCGGCCTCCCGGACCCCGGTGGTGTCCACCGTCCGCAGCAGGTTGCCCGCGTAGGAGTCGAAGACGCTGGACGGGAAGGTCAGGTCCCCGATCTCACCGGGGAACGCCCGCCGGAACTCCTGGCGCGCGTAGACGCGGTCGAGCTTGCGCTGGCCGGCCTGCGAGAGGTCCGCCCCGCGCTCGTCGAAGAAGAGGATGTCCAGCGAGTCCGGCACGCCCGGCGTGGTCCGCAAGAAGATCCCGCCCGCGCTCCCCCGCGCCGTGTGCTGCCGGGCCACCGGCATGGGCACGTTCTCGAGGTCGCGGACGTCGATCGCGGACGTCTGGAGCGCCGAGATCATCGCCCGTTTGAGCGCACGCGCACCACGCGAGTGGTCACGCGCGATGGTGACGGTGGCGCCCTTCTTCAGCGTCGTCGCGTACGCCCCCGCCAGCCGCACGGCCAGCTCCGGGGTGATCTCGACGTTCAGGATGCCCGAGACGCCGCGGACCCCGAAGAGGTGCTCCTGGCCGCGCGACTCCCAGATCACCGAGGTGTTGACGACGGCGCCGGCCTCGATGGTCTTGAACGGGTAGACCCGGACGTTCGCCCCGATGATCGACTCCTCGCCGACCAGGCACTCGTCCCCGATCACCGCGCCGTCCTCGATCCGCGCGGCCCGCATCACGTCGGTGTTCTTGCCGACCACGCAGCCCCGCAGATTGCTCTGCGGCCCGACGTACACGTTGTCGTGCACCACCGCCTTGTGCAGGAACGCGCCGCGCTTGACGACCACGTTGCTGCCCAGCACGGTGTGCTCGCGGATCTCCACGCCGGCCTCGACCTTGGCGTAGTCCCCGATGTACAGCGGCCCGCGCAGCACCGCCTCCGGGTCCACCTCGGCGCCCTCGGCGATCCAGACGCCCGGGGAGATCTCGAAGCCGTCGAGCTCGACGTCGACCTTGCCCTCCAGGACGTCCGCCTGGGCCTTGCCGTAGCTCTCGTGGGTGCCCACGTCCTCCCAGTAGCCCTCGGCGACGTAGCCGTAGACCCGCTTGCCCTCCTTCAACAGCTGCGGGAAGACGTCGCTCGACCAGTCGACGGACTCACCCGCCGCGACGTAGTCGAAGACCTCGGGCTCCATCACGTAGATACCGGTGTTCACGGTGTCGGAGAAGACCTGCCCCCAGGTCGGCTTCTCCAGGAACCGCTCGACCTTCCCCTCCTCGTCCGTGATCGTGATGCCGAACTCCAGTGGATTCGGCACCCTCGTGAGACAGACGGTGACCAGAGCGTTCTTGCTGCGGTGAAAGTCGATCAATTCCGAGAGGTTGAAGTCGGTCAGCGCGTCACCGGAGATCACCAGAAAGGAATCGTCCCTGAGCGCGTCCTCGGCGTTCTTGACACTCCCCGCAGTGCCCAGTGGCGTCTCCTCGTGGGCATAGGTGAGATGCATGCCCAGCTCTTCGCCGTCACCGAAATAGTTCTTGACCAGTGACGCCAGGAACTGCACGGTGACGACGGTGTCGGAGAGGCCGTGCCGCTTCAGCAGCCGAAGCACGTGCTCCATGATCGGCCTATTGGCGACCGGAAGCAGCGGCTTCGGCATGCTGGAGGTCATCGGGCGGAGTCGGGTGCCCTCGCCCCCTGCCATTACAACGGCTTTCATTACGGGTGCGTCCTCCTTCGCGGTGGTGGACCCGCAGGTCCATCAAAGCGTTCCAGGAGGTTCTCTACCCGGAAGGTATCGTCCGACGCACCGACGAGGCGTGGGGCTTCTCTCAGATCACGTCTCAGACTGTGGACGCCGAGCCCGCGGTGCTTCCCCGGACGATCTGCCTCACCTGGACCGCGTAAAGAATCGCGGCCCACCAGTACAGCGTCGTCCCCCACCAGATGAAGGCCCAGCTCACCACCTCGGCCGGCCGGGCGATCCAGCTGTCCACGCTGCCGAGCAGCAGAAGCGGAAACGCGTACATCAGATTGAAGGTCGCGGCCTTCCCCAGGAAACTCACCTGGAGCGGGCCGTAGCCGTGCCGGTTCAGAATCGGCAGCAGCGCGGCGATGAATACCTCGCGGGCCAGCAGGATCGCGGTCAGCCACCACGGCAGAATCTCACGCCAGGTCAATCCGACCAGCGTGGAGAGCACGTAGAGCCGGTCGGCCAGCGGATCGAGCAGCTGCCCCACCCGGCTGATCTGCCCCCACCGCCGGGCTAGCTTCCCGTCCAGGTAGTCGCTGACCCCGCTCAGCATCAGGATCAACAGCGCCCAACCGTCATTGTTGGGTCCGTCGAACACCGGCCACAGGATGAGCCAGAGAAACAGCGGAACACCGACCAGCCGGCCCATGCTCAGCATATTGGGGATGGTGAGGACGCGATCGGTCTGGACCCGCGTCTCCTGGACCTCCACCCGGGAGCCTCCTGTCCCGTGCGACGACAATTGCATGTTGACCCTACAACAGAGAAGCCCCCGACCGGTTCACCCGGCGGGGGCTTCTCTAGAAGAATTGTTCGGCGGCGTCCTACTCTCCCACAGGGTCCCCCCTGCAGTACCATCGGCGCTGTAAGGCTTAGCTTCCGGGTTCGGAATGTAACCGGGCGTTTCCCTCACGCTATGACCACCGAAACACTATGAAACTGTCAACCGCACACCCCTTCACATGGGGCGGGTCGTTGTTTCAGAACAACACAGTGGACGCGAGCAACTGAGGACAAGCCCTCGGCCTATTAGTACCGGTCAACTCCACCCCTCACAGGGCTTCCATATCCGGCCTATCAACCCAGTCGTCTACTGGGAGCCTTACCCTCTCAAGGAGGTGGGAGTGCTCATCTCGAAGCAGGCTTCCCGCTTAGATGCTTTCAGCGGTTATCCCTCCCGAACGTAGCCAACCAGCCATGCCCTTGGCAGAACAACTGGCACACCAGAGGTTCGTCCGTCCCGGTCCTCTCGTACTAGGGACAGCCCTTCTCAACACTCCTACGCGCACAGCGGATAGGGACCGAACTGTCTCACGACGTTCTAAACCCAGCTCGCGTACCGCTTTAATGGGCGAACAGCCCAACCCTTGGGACCTACTCCAGCCCCAGGATGCGACGAGCCGACATCGAGGTGCCAAACCATCCCGTCGATATGGACTCTTGGGGAAGATCAGCCTGTTATCCCCGGGGTACCTTTTATCCGTTGAGCGACGGCGCTTCCACAAGCCACCGCCGGATCACTAGTCCCTACTTTCGTACCTGCTCGACCCGTCAGTCTCACAGTCAAGCTCCCTTGTGCACTTACACTCAACACCTGATTGCCAACCAGGCTGAGGGAACCTTTGGGCGCCTCCGTTACCCTTTAGGAGGCAACCGCCCCAGTTAAACTACCC
>NZ_JBEXJK010000006.1:0-56577 GCF_040609095.1 Kitasatospora sp. NPDC004799 | reverse complement strand
GGATCACGAACGGAAGAGTGTCGGAGCCTGGCCGTCGGGTGAAGGGTGTGTGACCCATCTGTGGACCTGCTCCTCCAGCGCATCGGACGCCTCCACCGCCATGCCGGCGGCCCGGCGGGGCCGGGCGCTCCGGGTGCTCCGGGCGCCTCCGCGCCGAGGTCGGCGTCGATCAGCGCCACGTCGAAGGCCCGGCCCTCGCCGGCCGCGCGCTCCAAGGCCCGCTCGGCGGCGGCGGCACTGCCGGCCGCCCCCACCTCCACGTCCGGCTCGGCGGCCAGTGCCGCGGCCAGCGCCTCGGCGAAGATCCGGTGGTCGTCCACCACCAGGACGCGAATCCGCCCCATCGTCCCTCCCCCTGCTCACACCGCCCGAGCCCGGGGACGGGGACCGGCCCGGCATCCGCGTTCCGGACCCGCCGTTCCGCCCGCCCACCGGTGGTCGGTGAGGCCGCATGGGCGCCGGCCCCCACCGGTACCGCCCTCAGCCTACGGGGCGGGAAACCCGCTCGTGGCGATTCGGTGAAGTTTCGTCAGGAGGCGGGTGAGTGGCCGGACTTGGACCGTCCGGCCACCGCAGGCCCGCGGTGATTCCTCCCAACGGGCCACGGCTCACCGGCCGTTGTTCACCGCCTGTTCATCGCTGCCCGTCGCTCACTGCCCGTTCTTCGCCAGGGTGAACTTCCAGGCGTCGGCGACGATCTCGTCCAGGTTCGGGCGGCGCGGGGTCCAGCCGAGCGTCTCGCGGGCGCGGGCGGCCGAGGCCACCAGCACCGCCGGATCGCCCGCCCGGCGGCCCTCGACCCGCACCGGGATCTCCCGGCCGGTGACGCGCTGGACCGACTCGATCACCTGGTGCACCGAGAAGCCGCTGCCGTTGCCCAGGTTGCAGATCAGGTGCTCGCCCGGCTTCGCCGCGTCCAGCGCCAGCAGGTGCGCCTCGGCCAGGTCGGCGACGTGGATGTAGTCGCGGATGCAGGTGCCGTCCGGGGTCGGGTAGTCCTCGCCGTACACCGCGATGTGCGGGCGCTGCCCCAGCGCGGCCTGGAAGACCAGCGGGATCAGGTGCGACTCGGGGTCGTGCCGCTCGCCGTACGCGCCGTACGCACCCGCCACGTTGAAGTAGCGCAGCGAGACGGCGGCCAGGCCGTGCGCGACGGCCTCACCGGTGATCAGGTGGTCCACGGCGAGCTTGGTGGCGCCGTAGGTGTTGGTCGGCGCCGTACGGGCGGTCTCCGCGATCGGCACGGCCTCCGGCTCGCCGTAGGTGGCGGCGGTGGAGGAGAAGACCAGCTTGCGCACGCCCGCCGCGCGCATCGCGCTGATCAGCTCCAGCGAGCCGGCCACGTTGTTGCGCCAGTACTTCTCCGGGTCCGCGACCGACTCGCCGACCTGCGAGGAGGCGGCGAAGTGCAGCACACCGTCGAAGGAACCGTCCAGGACCTTGTCGGCCTCCTGGATCCGCCCCTCGACGAACTCGGCACCGGCCGGGACGCCCTCACGGAAACCGGTGGAGAGGTCGTCCAGGACGGTCACCTGGTGCCCCGCCTCCAGCAGGTGGGCGGCCACCACACTGCCGACGTAGCCGGCGCCACCCGTGACCAGGTACTTACTCATGTTGCGACCTCCAGCGAACGACGGTCCGCCCGGGCGGAAGCCGTCGACGGAATGCGTACGACGGGGGTCATTCTCCCAACCCCACCGGGGTGCTCCGCACCATGCGGACGGCCGCTCTCCCGCCGTCCCGCCGGCCCCTCAGCCACCGGCCATCCGCTCCAGCAGGCCGGTGCGCGCCGCCACCGCGGCCGCCTCCAGCCGGGTCCGCGCGCCGAGCTTCATCAGCACCCGCTGGACGTGCGTCCGGGCGGTGCTGGCGGCGATCCGCATCCCGGCGGCGATCGCCGCGGTGTCCTCGCCGTCCGCGATCCGGGCCAGCACCTGCACCTCACGGCGGGTCAGCAGCCGCAGCAGCCGGACGGCCTCGTCGTCCGGCTCGGCCGCCGGGCGCAGCAGGTGGTCGAAGGCGCCGCGCAGGACGTCCACCGCGACCGCGGCCTCGCCCGCGCGCGCCCGTCCGATCGCCCGCTCGACCACCTCGATCCGCTCGTCGCTGGGCACGTAGCCGGCCGCGCCGGCCGCGAACGCCCCTGCCACCGCGCGCAGTTCGCCCACCGGGCCGAGCACGATCACGGCCACCTCGGGGCGCTCGCGACGAATCCGGCGCAGCCCGTCGAAAGCACCCGACTCCGCCGGCGCGGCCACCCCCAGCAGACACACCTCGGGCCGCCGGCCGACCACCAGGTCGGCGGCGACGCCGGCCGGGGAGCCGACCGCGAGCACCCGGTGGCCGCGCAGCTGGAGCGCGGTGGCCAGCGCCTCGGCCAGCAGCCGGTGGTCGTCCACCACCACGAGTCGAACACCCATGACGCCCTCCCGGTCGGGGTCCGGCTCGCGCCCGCACCCCTCGGGCTGGCGGCCGATGACGCACCATCACAGCGCATTCCGTACCCGACCCGCTAGGCCGTGGCGTGTCGACGGGTGCGGAACCGGCCGGAGAACGCGAAAGACCCCCGCCGCGAGGCGAGGGTCTTTCAGTGGAGCCCCCATGCGGAATCGAACCGCAGACCTTCTCCTTACCATGGAGACGCTCTACCGACTGAGCTATAGGGGCTTGCTCGCTTGCCGGTGTTTCTCCCGGCCGCTCGAACAAGGAAGACATTACACGGCTGCGGGCCCGGAAGGGAAATCGGCCTCCGCGCCGCCCTGACCGGCCGAACCGCCTCCCCGCGACGGCCGGTCCTCGGCGGCTCAGTCCTCGCCGTGCGCCGCGTCGAACTCCTCGCGGGCCGCCGTCATCCGCCCGGCACGGTGCTCGGTCCACCGGCCGACCGGCGCGAGCAGCTCGGCCAGTTCCCGGCCGAGCGGCAGCAGGTCGTAGACCACCCGCGGCGGCGTCTCCGGGAAGACCGTCCGGAGCACCAGCCCGCTGCGCTCCAGGTTGCGCAGGGACTGGGTGAGCATCTTGCGGCTGACCCCGCCGACCCCGCGCTGGAGTTCGGAGAAGCGCTGCGGCCCGCAGCCGAGCAGGCTCATCAGGATCAGCATCGACCACTTGTCGGCCAGCTCGGCGAACAGGTCGCGACTGGGGCAGAGCCGGGCGAACACGTCGTACTGCGGGCCCTCCTCCGGCGGGCGGGCTTCCCGCAGGCCGCCTTCCCGCGGGCCGTCCGCCCGCAATCCGTCCGCCTGCGGGCCGTCCGCCTGCAGGCCGCCTGCCGCTTCCCGCTCCGCGGGCCGTCCGGCCCCGGGCCGGACCGCTTCCTCCGTCGTCATGCCTCCAGCGTAGCCGCGGAGGTCTCCAATCCACCCTTGGTAACCAATAGAGACCTGGTCTATATTAGAGACCGATCGGGGCCACCTCCGCCGCCCCGTGCCCGTCCCCCCTGGAGTGCCCCATGACCGCCGTCCGTCCGACCGTCGCCCTCGCCTACCACTCCGGCTACGGCCACACCGCCGTGATCGCCGAGGCCGTCGCCCGCGGCGCCGCCGACGCCGGCGCCGAGGTCGTCCGGATCGCCGTCGACACCATCACCGAGGAGCAGTGGGCCCAGCTGGACGCCGCCGACGCGATCGTCTTCGGCTCCCCCACCTACATGGGCACCGCCTCCGGCGCCTTCCACGTCTTCGCCGAGGCCACCAGCAAGCGCTGGTTCACCGACGCCTGGAAGGACAAGGTCGCGGCCGGCTTCACCAACTCCGGCTCCAAGAGCGGCGACAAGGCCGGCACCCTCGGCTTCTTCCAGACCCTCGCCGCCCAGCACGGCATGAACTGGGTCAACCTCGGCCTCAAGCCCGGCTGGAACGCCACCACCGCCTCCGAGAACGACCTCAACCGCCTCGGCTTCTTCAACGGCGCCGCCGCCTCCTCCCCGACCGACGCCGGCCCGGAGGGCGTCCACAAGGCCGACATCGCCACCGCCGAGCACCTCGGCGAGCGCGTCGCCCGGCACACCGCCGTCCTGCTGGCCGGCCGCGCCGCCCTGGCCGGCTGACGCCCCGGCGCCGCTGCGCCGGCGCGCCGCCAGCGTCGCTACGCCGCCGGATCCGCCCCCCACCGGGGCGCCCGGCGGCTTCCGCCGTCCAGCGGCCCGTCCACCGGTCCGTCCGACGACCCGGCCACCGATCCGTCCGACGACCCGTCCGACGCCCCGGTCACCGAGCCGAGCTCCGCGCCGGTGTTCTCCGGCAGCCTCCGCAGGCACGCCAGGGCCAGCACCCCCAGCGCCGCCAGGTACCAGCCCACCGGCTGGGCCGTCCCGTACGCCCCGGTCAGCCGGGTGGCCACCAGCGGTGTCGTCGCCCCGCCGACCACCCCGCCCAGGTTGTACGTCAGCGCCGCGCCCGTGTAGCGCACCCGGGTCGGGAACAGCTCCGGCAGGAACGCCGCCAGCGGCCCGAACATCCCGCCCAGCACCACCATCGCCCCTGCCAGCGCGACGAACATCAGCGGCCGGCTCACCGTCTCCAGCAGCGGGAACAGCACGAGCGACCAGACCGCGGCCAGACCCGTCGCCCACCGCAGGGTCCGGCGCCGCCCCCAGCGGTCGCTGTACGCGGCACTCAGCCACACCGTCGCCGCCATCCCCGCCGCGCCGGCCAGCAGCATCGACAGCACCAGGGCGCTCGGCACCCCGAGCCCGGTGGTCGCGTACGCCAGCGCGTACGTCGTGGTCAGGTAGAACAGCGCGTACCCCACGGTGATCGCCCCGCCCCCCGCCAGCACCGGGCGCCAGTGCTCGCGCAGCACCTCCAGCACCGGCAGCCGCTCCCGGCGCTCCTCCGCCCGGAACAGCGGCGACTCCTCGACCCGCAGTCGGACGAACAGCCCCACCGCGACCATGACGACCGAGGCCAGGAACGGCACCCGCCAACCCCACGCACGGAACGCCCCTTCGTCCAGACCGAGTTGCAGCGCCAGGAACACCCCGTTCGCCAGCACGAACCCGATCGTCGGCCCCAGTTGCAGGAAACCCCCGTACCGCCCCCGCCGCCCGGCCGGCGCGTTCTCCGCGATCAGCAGCGCCGCCCCGCCCCACTCCCCGCCCAAGCCGACGCCCTGGCACACCCGCAGCACCACCAGCACCGCCGGCGACCACCACCCCCACGCCGCGAACCCCGGCAGCAGCCCCACCGCCGCCGTCGCCAGCCCCATCAGCAGCAGCGACACCACCAGCGTCGTCTTCCGCCCCACCCGGTCCCCGAAGTGCCCGAACACCACCGCCCCCACCGGCCGGGCCAGGAACGCCACCGCGTACACCGAGAACGCCGCCAGCAGCGCCCCCACCGTGCCCAGCCCGGGGAAGAACACCGGCCCGAACACGAGCGCGGCCGCCGTCCCGTAAATGAAGAAGTCGTAGAACTCGATCGCCGTCCCGATCAGCGCCGCCCCCGCCGCCCGCCGCACCTGCCCGACCCGCCAAGCACCCTCCGCATCCATACCACCACCCTCACGACCCCGCCCCACCCCCACCAGCCGCCACCCGAGTGACCCCGGCGCACACCCGCCGCCCCACGCCCCCGACACACACGAGGGCGCCGGGTCACCCCGACGCCCTCCGCTGCCCCTGCTTCTCCGTCCGCCGCTACCGCTACCTCGCGTACGGGTTGTCCTCCGGCGGCACCGGCTGCTGGTACGACGGCAGAGGCGGCGGCGGGGGCAACGGCGGACCGTACACCGCCGACTGCCCGCCCGGCCTCCGCCCGCGGCGCATCACGGCGAACACCACACCGGCCACCAGCACCAACGCGGCCACCACACCCGCCACGACGGGCAGCGTGCTGCCACCCGCCGGCGCCGGCACCTCGGCCTGCGGCTGCACCGTCGGCACATCGGCCGGACTCGGCACCACCGGCGCGGGCGCGACCGGCGCAGCCGCGACCGCACTCGCCGAAGGCGACGGGGCCGCCGCCGGCACGACCACGTCGGCCGCGAGCGGCGACACGTCGGCGGGGCCGGGATCCCCCGGATCCGTCAACGCGATCCGCGGCCGCACCGCGCCGTAGCCGACGATGTCATTGCGACCGGCCCCGTCGTTCGCCTTCCCGGCGGTGTTGATGAGCACCCGCAGGACCTGATTAGCCGTCCAGTCCGGATGCACCGACCACACCAGTGCCGCCGAGGCGGAAACCAGGGCGGTCGCATCCGACGTACCGTGGCTCTTGCAGTACCCGGTCGGGCTCGCACAGGCCCCGATGATGTCCATACCCGGGGCGACGAGAACGACCTGCGGTCCGCGCTCGGACTCGGCGGTGACCGTGGCGTTCCGGTCCGAGGCACCCACACCGACCACATTGGGCAGGGCTCCCGGGTACTCGACGAGGTTCCCCTTGTCTCCGGAGTTCCCGACGCTGGAAACCACCAGCGAGCCCTTCGCCCGAGCCCAGGCCAAGATCCTGTTCAGCTTCTCCACATCAGCCGGAGAAGTCGTGACGGCGGCCGTTCCTTGGGAGATGTTGATGACCTTGGCACCCTGCTCGACCGCATACGTCACGGCCTGCCCGATCTGGTCCAGGAAATCGGCCGAGACGACCGCGTGCTCGGATCCGTTGGCGATCTTCACCGGGAGGACCCTGGCACCGGGCGCAAGGCCATAGGCCCCCCTGCCGCCGTCCGACTTCCCGGTACGCGCGATGAGGCTGGCCATCTGCGTGCCGTGGCCCTCCTTGTAGGACCCGACCCCACCCGGACTCTCGCTGAAGTCCTTGCCCGGAAGGAACTGCCCCTCCAGGTCGGGATGATCCAGCTTGAACCCGCCGTCGATCACCGCGACGGTGACGCCCCGCCCCTTGGAGATCTTCCACATCTCCGGAGCATGCATGGCATCCAGGTGCCACTGATCGGCACGAATCGAGCCGTCCGCGGCGGCCGGCGTCACCGCCGCCCCCACCACGCACAGGCTCGCGCCGCCAAGCGCCGCGAGCCGACGAACCCACCTCAACCGGTCCCCCAACACCTCGAACTACCTCGCGTACGGATTGTCCTCCGGCGGCACCGGCGGCTGGTACGACGGCGGAGGCGGCACAGCTCCCATCGGCTGCTGCGACGGCACCGGCGGCACCTGGGCCGCCGCAGGCTGCGCGGCCGGGGTCCGCCTGCGGCGCATCACGGCGAACACCACACCGGCCGCCAGAACCAGAGCAGCCACCACAGCCGCCACGATCGGCAGCGTGCTGCTCGACCCCGACGACTTCTCCGCTGTCGGCTGCGCCGTCGGGGCGCCCGCTGCCACATCGGTCGGGCTTCCCGCAGGACTCGGTGCCGACGACGCGGGGGCGGACGCACTCGCCGAAGGCGACGGGGCAGCCGAGGGCACAACCGCGTCGGCCGGAAGCGGCGACACGTCCGCCGGCCCGGGATCCCCCGGATCCGTCAACGCGATACGAGGCCGCACGGCGCCCCAACCGGCGTCATTCGTACGGACCGTTCCCCCGTTCGGCCTGCTCGCCGTATTGATGAGCACCCGCAGGACCTGATTGGCCGTCCAGTCCTTGTGGACCGCCCAGACCAGCGCCGCCGACGCGGAGACCAGGGCAGTCGCGTCGGACGTACCGTGACTCTTGCAGTACCCGGATTCGGAGATACAGGCCTCCACCATGTCCTCGCCCGGTCCCACGAGAGCCACCTGCGGCCCAGTCTGGGACTCCGCAGTCACGGTTCCACTCCGATTGATCGCCCCAACACCGACGACATTGGGCAGAGCGGCCGGATACTCTGCGAGATTTCCATCTCGCGCAGAATTCCCGACACTGGACACCACCAACACCCCCCTCGCCCTCGCATTCGCAAGAATGCGAGTCAGTGTGGCGACGTTCTCGGGCGAGGTTCTCACCGCGGCGATGCCTTGGGAGATGTTGATGACCTTGGCCCCCTGACTCACGGCGTAGTCAACCGCTTGGCCGATCTGGCCGAGGAAGTCCGCCGAGACCAACGCACCCTCAGCGCCGTTGGCGATCTTCAGGGGCAGGATCTTGACTCCAGGTGCCAGCCCGTACGCCCCTGCCCCTCCTTGGCCCTTGCCGGTCCCCGCGATAAGGCTTGCCATCTGGGTTCCGTGGCCTTCAGCATCGGATCCGAAACCGCTGGCGCTACCGCTGAAGTCCTTGCCCGGCAAAAACTGCCCTACCAGGTCCGGATGATCGAGCTTGAAGCCTCCATCGATCACCGCGACAATGACCCCGTCACCCTTTGTGGTCTTCCACATGTCCGGGGCGTGCATGGCGTCCAGATGCCATTGGCTGGAACGGATCGAACCGTCTGCAAGTGCTGGCATTGCGGCAGGGCCGACCATGATTCCCGCCGCAAGAAGCGCCGCAGCAGCAGCCCGCCAACGCGCTCGCGCGTTCGTCCGCCCCATCACAACTCCTCGTCAATCTCTCCGTCGACCGGGAAGCGTGCCCCGAACAAGGCTGCCCGGCCACTGGGGGTGCCCAGTGGCCGGGCAGTGTGTCGCCGTCCTACTCAATCACGTCCGGGTTGCTGTGCGGCGTACCGCTGGTCCAGGTCTCCTCGTCCTCGTGCAGGTAGTCGGCCCGCTTGCGGCGGTCGCGCTCGTTCCGGCCGCCGTGGCCCGTTCCGGGGGCCATCATGCCGTTCTGCCTGGACTGGCCGCCGCCCTCGCCAGCAGCCGCCGCGCGGTTGCGCAGACCGGTGCCGCCGGGCGTGAACTCCCCGCCGGCGGTCGGTCCCCTGCGGCCGCCGACCGTCCCGCCGGTGGTCGAGGACAGGCCCCGGCCGCGCGAGCCGCCGCCGGCACCGACCGCACCGCCGTGGGCACCGCCCATACCGGGGTGCATGCCGCCCGCGCCGGGCCCACCGACCCGGCCGCCGCCCGGCCCCGCCTCACGGTTGCCGAAGACCGTCCCGCTGGGCAGCCCCGGGGTACCGCTCTTGCCCTGCCCCGGAGTTCCGCCGAACGGGGTCGTACGCGGCTGGACCTGGCCGCCGCCCTTGGTCGGAAGGGATCCACCACCCGGTCCGGTCGGAATCCCCGGCACCGGGCCGCCTCCGGGAATGCCGGGTCCGTTGTTCGGGCCGTTCGGCCCGCTCGGGTAGCCGGGAAGACCGGTCGGACCGTCCGTCGGCAGCTGACCGCCGCCCGGTCCGTACGGGCCGTACGGACCGGTCTGGTTCGGAAGGGTCGGCACGGGCAGGCTGTTGAGGTCGGTGCCCGGACGGTTGACCGGCTCCGACGGGTAGGACGGCGGGATCGCCGTCCCGGGGTCCTGCGGTGCCGACGGCAGCTGGCCGCCGCCGCTGTGCGGCGGCGGCGTGGTGTTGCCCGGGTTGGAGGGGCCAGGGGCGCCCGAACCCGGGTCACGGGGCAGGACCTTGCCGCCGCCGTAGCTTCCGCCGCCGGACGGGTCGGAAACGCTTCCGCCGCTGCTGCCAGCGCCAGTACGTGGGCTGCGGACTGAACCACCCCCGCCGACACCACTCCCGCTACCTGACGGGATAGCCGTCGTACCGTCACGACTACCCTTGTCGCCCGGCGTCCCCGGCAGCACGACGTTGTCGTCGATCCCGTTCAGCGTCGTCGTCGCCGCGCTGTACGCCTGCGCCAGCTTCTCCATCTGGAGAATGGCTTCCTGGTGTTCCTTCTCGACCTTCGCCTTGGCCTGGTTGAACTCCGCTGTGGTCACCCAGTTGGGGTTGACCGACTTCATGTACTGGTCGGCGGTCTGACCGACGGCGAGCTGGGGAATGTTGGGCAGACTCGACTGGCTGCTGTGCTTGTTCATCGTCTGGATCTCGGTCTCCGGCGGCTTCGGCACCGCCGATCGGGCAGTACTGAGCGCCTCGCCGGCCTGGGTCATCGCGCCGCCGGCGGTCGTGGCGTGCTGAGAGATGATCGCCGCGGACTTGTACAGGTTGCCGACCCAGGTCTTGAAGTTCTCGGCCGCCGGGCCTTCCCAGGTGACCTTGCCCAGGTGAGCCTGGAGCGCCGTGCTGAGCTCCGACAGGACGCGTCCGGCGTCCTGGAGCTGGCCCGCTCGCTTCAGCACCTCCGACGGCTTCGCGCCGTCGACCATTCCCTTGAGCACGGCGTGGTCGACGCCGCCGAAGTCTGTCGTTCCTGCCATGGTTTGCTCCCCGTCTCCCCGTACGTCTCTCCCGGCACCGCTGTCAGAGGTTCATGTCCTTGGACGTCGGTGCCGTCCCGCTCGACCCCGCCGACGGCGAGGTGACGCCCGCTTGCTGCGCCACCGCGTTCTGGGCGGCCGTCGCCTGCTCCTCGTTGCTGGCGTACGAGTTGGCCGTCTTCGCGACCGCCGCCGTCATCGCCTCGATCTGGGACACGAAGTCCTTGTGGAGCTTGACGAGCTGCTCGTGCACCTTGCCGTAGGCGGTGTTCAGGGCCACCGCCTCCGGGAACTTCCCCGCGTCCGCCCCGTTGACGAAGCTGCCCTGGGTGACCTTCTGCTCCTGGAGCTTGTACGGCGCGGCCGCCGAGCCCTCCATCGCGGCGAGCAGCGCCTCGACCTTCCCGGCGAACGTCTTCAGCGTCTGCAGCTCGATCTGGACGTTCTGCGCGCCGAAGGCCGCCACCAGATCACTGGCGCTGGTGTTCGTCTGATGGGTGCTGACGATGGGGGCGAGGTCGATCCCGCCCAGCGGCCACGGGAGCTTCTGCTCCAGCATGTACGGCGCGTCGGAACTCCCGTGGCCGTTCGGGTCGGTACCCGACGGGCTCGGTGCGGAGTTGGACGACGGGCTGGGTGCGGAGCTCGCCGAAGGGCTGGGCGAGGGGTTCGCCGACGGGCTCGGCGAAGGAGTCGCCGAGGGCGTCGGCGAAGGACTGGGCGACGGACTCGGCGAAGGAGTCGGCGTCCCCGAACTAGTTGCACCATTGCCTGCCACAGCAGTTCACCTCTCCCCCGTACGGCCGGTCACGCCCGGGGCGCCCCGGGCGGCTCCCGCCGCAACACACCGTCAACTTCTGGGTCGTACCGTCCTGGTCGGCACACCGTCCGCCCTGTGGACGGTTTCCGCCTCCGTCATCGTAGCCACCACCTCTGTCGGACCGGCAGGGCCCTTGGCCCGCCCGTACGCGATCGGTACGAACTTGACACGTACGAACCGCCGGAGCAGCCCTGGGTAGACTGGCCCGGTACGCCCCATCTGCCGCGCAATGTCGCACAGCAGCGACCCAAGGCCGCAGAACGGACGTGACCGCGTGAGCTCTCCCGACGCCTCCCCCTCCCCCTGGTGGGCCCGTGCCGTGCGGCCCGCGCGGCCGCCGGTGCCGGTGGCGCTGATGGTGCGGGCGGCGGTGGGCATGGCGGTGCCGCTCGCGGTCGGGCTGCTGGTGCACCGGCTGGACCTGGGCGTGTTCGCCGGGCTCGGGGCGATGCACGCGACGATGAACGACCGGGTG
This sequence comes from Kitasatospora sp. NPDC004799, assembly GCF_040609095.1. Lineage (NCBI taxonomy): Bacteria > Bacillati > Actinomycetota > Actinomycetes > Kitasatosporales > Streptomycetaceae > Kitasatospora > Kitasatospora sp. NPDC004799. The sequence continues at coordinate 45,146 of NZ_JBEXJK010000006.1, read as the reverse complement.
GAGCCGGCCGGGCCGCGGGCCGTCCGGATCGGGACGGCCGTCCTCGCCTCGGCGGCCGGCATGCTGATCGGCACCGCCCTCCAGCACGCCGACGCGGACGGCCTCCTCCTGGGCGTCGTGCTGACGCTGACCGCCTTCGCCTCGGGCGCGCTGAGCGCGACGGGTCCGCGCGGTTCGGCGGGCGGGATGCTGCTGCTGGTGTCGGCCGCGCTGGGCAGCGGGATGCCGCTGCCGCAGCCGTGGTGGGCGGCGGCGCCGATGATGCTGCTCGGGGCCGCGTTCGTGGTGCTGCTCGGGCTGCCGGCGGGTGCGCCGAACCGGCCCGCCGCGGATCCGCGCAACCGGGCGCTGGCGGCCGCGTACGACGCGCTGGGCCGCACCCTCGCCGACCTCGGCGGCCCACGGGCGCCCGCCTCGCGCCAGGTGCTGACGGCCCGGCTGAACCAGCTCCAGGACCTCCTCGGCCCGAGGCTCCGGGACGACCAGCACGACCGGGACAACAGGCACGCCAGGCACCACAGGCACGACCGGACCCGCCAGGACCGCCGGACCCGCCAGGAACGCCGCGCCCGGATGTACGAGGCCGCCCTCGCCGCCACCGAGGCGGCGACCGGCCTGCTGTGGGCCCGCCGCCCCGTCCCGCCGGAGGTGGCCGAGGTGCCGAACCGGCTGGCGGCCGCCGTGCGGCAGGGCGGCGGCGAGGTCGCCGTCCCCGACTGGCGGCCCGACACCCCCTCGCGGCAGGCCCTGGACGCGGCCCTGCGCGCCGCCGCCGACACCGTGGCCGGCCGCGACACCCGGCTCGGCACCGCCCCCGCGCCGCCGCCGGACCCGTGGCGGCTGCGGGCGCGGCTGCTGTCCCGGGGATCGGTCCGGTACGGCCTGCGGGTCGCGCTGTGCATCGCGGCCGGCTCGGTGCTCACCGCCAACTTCCCGCTCAGCAAGAGCTACTGGGTCCCGATGACGATCGCCTTCGTGCTCAAGCCCGACCTCGGCTCGGTGTTCCTGCGGGCGGTGAGCCGCTCGGTCGGCACGGTGCTCGGGGTGGCCGTGACCGCGGCGCTGCTCCTGGCCGCCACCGACGAGTGGGCGCTGACCGCGATGGCCGCCGGCTGCGTGGCCCTGCTCCCGTACGCCACCGCGGCGCACTACGGGCTGAACACCGTGGTGATGACGCCGATGGCACTGGTCCTGCTCCAGCTCGGCGGGCAGAGCAGCGCCGCCGAGTTCTGGCCCCGGGTCCTGGACACCGTGCTGGCCAGCGCGATCGTCCTGCTCCTCGGCTACCTGCTGTGGCCGGAGCGCCCGCGCCACCGGATCGAGCCCGAGCTGATCAGGGCGACGACGGCGCTGCGGGCCTACCTCGACGCCGTCGTCGAGGACGCCTCGACCGAGGGCGCCTCGACCGAGGGCGCCTCAACCGAGGACGCCTCGACCGAGAGCGCCGTCGCCCACGTGTGGCTGCGCCGCACGGCCTACCGCTCACTGGCCGACGCCCGCCGGGAGGTCCAGCAGGGCCTGTCCGAGCCGCCGCCCACCGGTCGGCTGGCCGAGCGGTGGCTGCCGGCGACGGCGGCACTGGAACGGCTGGGCGGCGCGGTGGCGGCCTTCGCGGCGCAGATCCGGTACGGCGGCCGGGTGCCGGACCCGGCCGAGGTCGACCGGGTGCGGCACGCACTGGACGAACTGACCGCCGCCGCCCGGGCGCACCGCCCGCCGACACCCCGGACGGCCCCCACGGACCGAACGGACCGAACGGACCGAACGGACCGAACGGACCGAACGGACCGAACGCCCCTTCCGACCACCCCGCACGACCCGACCCGCAGCGCACTGGGCCGCGCCGCGGAGGAGCTCGAAGCGCTCCTCCGCACCCGACCCGACGCCTAGAACAGAGCCCGACGCAAGCAGAGCCGGCCTAGAACAGAGCCCGACGGGAACAGAGCCCGCCGACAACAGGCCCCGAATCAGACCTGCTCGGCCAGCTCCAGCCAGCCCATCTCCAGCTCCTCCTTCTCCTCCCGGACCGCGCGCAGCTGCGCGTCCAGCTCGGCGACCTTGGAGAAGTCGGCCGCGTGCTCGGCGAGTTGGGCGTGCAGCTTGGACTCCTTCTCGTCCAGCTTGGCGATCTGCCGCTCCAGCTTCTGCATCTCCTTCTTCGCCGCCCGCAGGTCCCCGCCGGACAGCGCCGGAGCAGCCCCCTCAGCAGCCGAGCCCGCCGAGCCGGCCGAAGCAGCGGCACCCGCCGAGCCCGCCGAAGCGGCGGCCGCGGCCGCGGCGGCGGCCATCCGGGCCCGGCGCTCCAGGTACTCGTCCACGCCGTTCGGCAGCATCCGCATCTTCTTGTCGCCGAGCAGCGCCTGGACGGTGTCCGTGGTGCGCTCGATGAAGAAGCGGTCGTGGCTGATGACGATCATCGAGCCGGGCCAGCCGTCGAGCAGGTCCTCCAGCTGGTTGAGCGTCTCGATGTCCAGGTCGTTGGTGGGCTCGTCCAGGAACAGCACGTTGGGCTCGTCCATCAGCAGCCGCAGCAGCTGGAGCCGGCGCCGCTCGCCGCCGGACAGGTCGCCGACCGGCGTCCACTGCTTGTCCTTGCCGAAGCCGAACTGCTCGCACAGCTGGCCGGCGCTCATCTCCCGGCCCTTGCCGAGGTCGACCCGCGAGCGGACCTGCTCGACGGCCTGCAGCACCCGGGTCGCCGGGTCCAGCTCGGCGACCTCCTGCGACAGGTAGGCCAGCCGCACGGTCTTGCCGACCTTGATGACGCCCGAGGCCGGCTGGACGTCGCCCTCGCTCGCGTACGCGTCGCGCAGCGCGCGCAGCAGCGAGGTCTTGCCGGCGCCGTTGACGCCGAGCAGGCCGATCCGGTCGCCGGGGCCGAGCTGCCAGGTGACGTTCTCCAGCAGCAGCTTCGGGCCCGCCTTGACGGTCACGCCCTCCAGGTCGAAGACCGTCTTCCCGAGCCGCGCGTTGGCGAACTTCATCAGCTCGGACGTGTCGCGCGGATCCGGCACGTCCGCGATCAGGGCGTTGGCGGCCTCGATCCGGTAGCGCGGCTTGGAGGTGCGGGCGGGGGCGCCGCGGCGCAGCCAGGCCAGCTCCTTGCGGGCCAGGTTCTGGCGCTTCTGCTCCTCGACGGCCTCGATCCGGGAGCGCTCGGCGCGGGCGAAGACGTAGTCGGAGTAGCCGCCCTCGTACTCGTGCACCTCGCCGTGCTGGACGTCCCACATCCGGGTGCAGACCTGGTCGAGGAACCAGCGGTCGTGGGTGACGCAGACCAGCGCGGAGCGGCGCTTCTGGAGGTGCTCGGCGAGCCAGTTGATGCCCTCGACGTCGAGGTGGTTGGTGGGCTCGTCGAGGACGATCAGGTCGGGCGAGCCGAGCAGCAGCTTGGCGAGGGCGATCCGGCGGCGCTCACCGCCGGAGAGCGGGCCGATGACGGTGTCCAGGCCGTCGGCGAAGCCGGGCAGGTCGAGGCCGCCGAAGAGGCCCTCGATGATGTCGCGGATGCGGGCGTCGCCGAGCCACTCGTGGTCGGCCCGGTCGGCGATCACCTCGTGCCGGATGGTGGCCTTCGGGTCGAGCGAGTCGTGCTGGGTGAGGACGGCCAGCTGGAGGCCGCCGTTCCAGGTGATCCGGCCGCCGTCGGGCTCCTCCAGCTTGGCGAGCATCCGGATCAGGGTGGTCTTGCCGTCGCCGTTGCGGCCGACGACGCCGATCCGGTCGCCCTCGCTGACGCCCAGGCTGACCGCGTCCAGCAGGGTGCGGGTGCCGTAGACCTTCGTGACGGACTCGATGGTGGCGAGGTTGACGGCCACGTGTGCTGCGCTCCTGGGTTCGGCGGTCGCGGGGCGGCCCGCCGACTCGACGGCCGGGCACCCCTGTCGGGGACGCCCCGATCTCCCCAGCCTAATGGGCCCGCCGCGGCGGCTCCGCCGCGTCAGCCGACGACGGACGCCCCCGGCACCGGCCCGTGGGTGGCGTGCGCGGTCCGGCAGGTGCCGGAGGCCCGCAGCGCGTCGGCCACCGCGGCGGCGGCCTCGGCGTCCTTGACCAGGAAGGCGCAGGTCGGGCCGGAGCCGGAGACCAGCGCCCCGAGCGCGCCCGCCTCGGTGCCGGCCCGCAGGGTGGCGGCGAGCGCGGGGCGCAGCGAGAGCGCGGCGGGCTGGAGGTCGTTGGCGAGCGCGGCGGCCAGGGCGACGGCGTCGCCCTGGGCGAGCGCGGCGAGCAGGGCCGGGTCGGCGCCCGGGGTGGGGACGTCCGTGTCGCTGGAGCCGGTGCCGGCCTCCTCGCGCAGCCGGTCGCACTCGCGGAACACGGCGGGGGTGGACAGGCCGCCCTCGGCGACCGCGAAGACCCAGTGGAAGGTGCCCTCGACGGCCAGCGGCTCCAGGATCTCGCCCCGGCCGCGGCCCAGCGCGACGCCGCCGAGCAGGGCGAACGGCACGTCGGAGCCGAGTTCGGCGGCCAGCTCCAGCAGGACCGGGAGCGGGGTGTCCAGCTGCCAGAGCGCGTCGCAGGCGACCAGGGCCGCCGCGCCGTCGGCGCTGCCGCCGGCCATCCCGCCGGCCACCGGGATGGCCTTGGCGATGTGCAGGTGCACGCCCGGGTCGGCGATGCCGTGGTGGGCGGCGAGCAGCCGGGCGGCGCGGGCGGCGAGGTTGCTGTCGTCCAGCGGGACGACGGCGGCGTCCGGCCCGGTGCAGCTCAGCGTCACGCCCTCCCCCGCGGTGGCGGTGACCTCGTCCCCGAGGGCGACGGCGAAGAAGACGTTGGCCAGGTCGTGGAAGCCGTCGGCGCGCAGCCCGCCGACCCCCAGCTGGACGTTGACCTTGGCCGGTACCCGTACGGTGATCACGTGGCGTCCTTCGCGGGCTCGTGCGCAGCGGGCTCGTGCGCAGCGGGCTCGTGCGCAGCGGGCTCGTGCGCGGCGGGCTTGTGCTCGGCGATCGCGGCGAACTGCTCGACCGTCAGCATCTCGCCGCGCAGCTTGTGGTCGATGCCGGCCGCCGCGAGCGCCTGCTCGGCACCGGCGGCGGAGCCGGCCCAGCCGGCCAGCGCGGCGCGCAGGGTCTTGCGCCGCTGGGCGAACGCGGCGTCGACCACCGCGAACACCTCCTCGCGGCTGGCAGTGGTCTTCGGCGGCTCGCGGCGGATCAGCGAGACCAGCCCGGAGTCGACGTTGGGGGCGGGCCAGAACACGTTCCGCCCGATGGCGCCGGCCCGCTTCACGTCGGCGTACCAGTTGGCCTTGACCGACGGGACGCCGTACACCTTGTTGCCCGGCTTGGCGGCGAGCCGGTCGGCGACCTCGCTCTGCACCATCACCAGGGTCCGCTCGATGCTGGGGAAGGTCGCCAGCATGTGCAGCAGGACGGGCACCGCGACGTTGTACGGGAGGTTGGCGACCAGCGCGGTGGGCGCCGGCCCGGGCAGCTCGGTGACCTCCATGGCGTCGCTGAACACCAGGTCGAAGGCGTCCGCCTTGCCGGGCATCCGGGCCGCGACGGTGTCCGGCAGGTGCTGCGCCAGCACCGGGTCGATCTCGACCGCGGTCACGTGCCGCGCCACCTCCAGCAGCGCCAGCGTGAGCGAGCCGAGCCCCGGCCCGACCTCCACCACCGCGTCCTCGGCCGTCACCTCGGCGGCCCGGACGATCCGCCGCACGGTGTTGCCGTCGATGACGAAGTTCTGCCCGCGCTGCTTGGTCGGCTTCACGCCGAACGCGGCCGCCAGCTCCCGGATGTCGGCGCTGCCCAGCAAGGGGGTCCCCCCGGCCGGAGGCTGGGGGCGGCTGTCAGAGGTGGGGTCGGTGGTGCTCACGCGCCAAGGATACGGGCGCGCGGGGAACTCACAGTTCGACGACCTTCGCGAGGTCGATCTCCACGGGGTACGGGAGCGAGGTCCGGAGCACGCCCTCGTGCTGCGCGACGGGCAGGTAGACGCCCTTCTCCTCGTCCCGGTGGAACTCGTGGACGATCGGCAGGTTGTCGATGCCCCGCTCGACGCGCCAGTAGTAGGGGATGCCCTTCTCGGCGTACTGGCCGGGCTTGCGGAAACGGTCGGCAGCCCTCGTGCCGTAGGACACGACCTCGACAGTGAGTGCCACAGCCTCGGGCGGAACGCATTCCAGCTCGAAGACGTCGAGGCCGGTCTTGTCGAACACGACGACATCCGGCTTGGTCGTGTTGTCCTTGTCCAACAGCACACAACGCTCGACGTTGGCCGCGTAGGGCAACACCCGCGCGGCGAACAAGGCCATGAACAGCCGGTCCCGCACCTGGTCATGCCACTGATTCGTCTGCCCCCGGACCACGATGACTCCGTCCACCAGATCCCAATCGAACGGCAGGTCGAGGGTCTTGGCCTGCTCGTACGTCCAGTCCTGGGACAGCGCCCGCACCCACTCGGGGAGATCGTCAACGGGTTCATCGACAGGCTCGACGGGTTCGTTGATCGGCTCGGCGGTCATTGCCACCTCCCTCACTGCACTCATGCTAGCCAGCATCGCAGCGCCGCGAGAGTGCCGAACCGTTTCTCCCGAACCCGAAATCCGTTCGACCGGCTCAGTACCCGAAGGCCCGCGCCGTGTTCGCCGCGACGGCCGCCGCCAGCTCGTCCTCGTGCAGCCCCAGCGTCGCCGCCATCGACCGCACCGTGACCGGGATCAGGTACGGGGCGTTGGGGCGGCCCCGGTAGGGGTGCGGGGTGAGGAAGGGGGCGTCGGTCTCGACCAGGATCCGGTCCAGCGGGGTGGCGAGCAGGGCGTCGCGCAGCGGCTGGTTGGCCTTGAAGGTGACCGGGCCGGCGAAGGAGAGGTACCAGCCGTGCTCCGCGCACACCGCCGCCATCTCGGCGTCGCCGGAGTAGCAGTGGAAGACCGTCCGCTCCGGGGCGCCCTCCTCCAGCAGGACGGCGATGACGTCCTCGTGGGCGTCCCGGTCGTGGATGACCAGGGCCTTGCCGTGCCGCTTGGCCATCTCGATGTGGCGGCGGAACGACTCCTTCTGGATCTCCACGCCCTCCGGGCCGGTGCGGAAGTAGTCCAGCCCGGTCTCGCCGACCGCCAGCACCTGCGGCAGCGCGGCGAGCCGGTCGATCTCGGCGAGCGCCTCGTCCAGCGCGGCGGCGCCGCCGGCCTTCCGCTGCTGCCCGGACCAGCCGTCCGCGTCGCCGAGGAAGATCCGCGGCGCCTCGTTCGGGTGCAGGGCGACGGCCGCGTGCACCTGCTCGTACCGCGCCGCCAGTTCGGCGGCCCAGCGCGAGCCGGGCACGTCGCAGCCCACCTGGACCACCGTGGTGACCCCGACCGAGGCGGCCTTCGCTAGGCCCTCGGCCGGGGTGCCGGACTGCATGTCGAGGTGGGTGTGCGAGTCGGCCACCGCCACTGCCAGGGGTTCCGGCAGCGGCGGCGGGGTCGACCGGTCGTCGTCCTTGGCCATGTCAGGCGGTCGGCTTCTCTTCGAGGCGCGGGAACAGGATCTCGCCCTTGGTGACGGTGGCACCGGCGGGCAGCCGGCCCCAGTCGGCCGCGGTGGCGACGGTCTGCGCGGAGAGCGCGCCCAGCCCGGCGGCCTCGGCGCCCAGCGAGGTCCACAGCTTCTCGGCGGTGGACGGCATCACCGGGTTGAGCAGCACGGCGGTGGCCCGCAGCGCCTCGGCCGCGGTGTACAGGATGGTGGCCAGGCGGGCCCGGCCCTCGGCCGAGTCGTCCTTGGCGACCTTCCAGGGCTCCTGCTCGGTGAGGTAGCCGTTGACCTGCTTGACGAACTCGAAGATCGCCGCGAGGCCGCCGGCGAAGTCCAGCTCCTCGCCGATCTTCCGGTCGGCCGTCTCGACGGCCCTGGTCAGCCCGTCCGCCACGGCCTGCTCGGCGTCACCGGCCGCGGCGGCGGCCGGCAGCACCCCGTCGAAGTACTTGCCGACCATCGCGGCGACCCGGGAGGCCAGGTTGCCGAAGTCGTTGGCCAGCTCGGAGGTGTACCGGGCGGTGAAGTCCTCCCAGGAGAACGAGCCGTCGGTGCCGAACGGGATCGCCCGCAGGAAGTAGTAGCGGTACGCGTCCACGCCGAAGTGCGAGGTCAGATCGGTGGGCGCGATGCCGGTCAGGTTGGACTTGGACATCTTCTCGCCGCCGACCATCAGCCAGCCGTTGGCCACGACCCGCTTGGGCAGCGGCAGCCCGGCGGCCATCAGCATGGCGGGCCAGATGACGGCGTGGAACCGCAGGATGTCCTTGCCGACCAGGTGGACCGAGGCGGGCCACAGCTCGGCGAAGCGCTCCGGGTCGCTGCCGTAGCCGGCCGCGGTGATGTAGTTCTGCAGCGCGTCCACCCACACGTAGAGGACGTGCTTCTCGTCCCAGGGCAGCGGCACGCCCCAGTCGAAGGTGGAGCGGGAGATCGAGAGGTCCTTGAGGTCCTGCTCGACGAAGCGCAGCACCTCGTTGCGGGCCGAGGCCGGCTGGATGAAGTCCGGGTTGGCCGCGTAGAACTCCAGCAGCTGCGGGCCGTAGGCGGAGAGGCGGAAGAAGTAGTTCTCCTCCTCCAGCCACTCGACCGGCTTCTTGTGGACGGAGCAGAGCTTCTCGTCCGCGGTGGCGCCGTCGAGCAGCTCGGACGGGAGCTTGAACTCCTCGCAGCCGACGCAGTACGGGCCCTCGTAGCCGCCCTTGTAGATCTCGCCCTTGTCGAACAGGTCCTGGACGAACTCCTGCACCCGGTCGGTGTGCCGCGTCTCGGTGGTGCGGATGAAGTCGTCGTTGGCGATCTCCAGGTGCTCCCAGAGCGGCTTCCAGGCTTCCTCGACCAGCTTGTCGCACCACTCCTGCGGGGTGACGCCGTTCGCCTCGGCGGTCCGCATGATCTTCTGACCGTGCTCGTCGGTGCCGGTCAGGTACCACACCTTCTCGCCGCGCTGGCGGTGCCAGCGGGTGAGGACGTCGCCCGCCACGGTGGTGTACGCGTGGCCCAGGTGCGGGCGATCGTTGACGTAGTAGATCGGGGTGGTAACGAAGTACGCCGGGGCGCTCGCCCCGGTGGTGCTGTGGTCTGCAGTGGCCGCCATGGTCGGAAAGCTTAGTCGGGCGCGGGGACCGCCCTCGACCGAGTTCTCTCCCGGCCGGGGGCGGTCCCTTCCGTCGCCCCGGTGTCAGCCCAGCAGCCGCGACCAGAACCGGGCCCAGCGTCCGCGCGGCCGGACGGGCTCGGCGACCGGGGGCGTACCGGTCGCCGCGGGCGTCCCGGTCACCGGGGGCGGCCCGGCCGGCTCGGCGTGCGCCGGGTAGCCGGGGGCGTGCTGCCAGGGCTGGTCCGCGGAGGCGCGGGCCACCCCGCCCTCGCGCATGATCCGTACGGTGTGGCCGCCGCACCCCGGGCAGGTCGGCTGGAGCAGCGGGGACGGCACCCGGACGCCGTTGGCGTGGTACTCGAACACGACGTGTCCGTCCTTGGCCACGTGGTGCTCGATGTCGTACGCCTGCTCCCAGCCGTACCCGCAGCGCAGGCACGCGAAGGAGTAGGCCTCCCGTACGGTCTCGACGGGAGTGTGCGGCCGGCCGGCCAGACCGGCGGTGCTCAGTGCGCTGCCACTGCGGGGGCTACCGACAACTTCACTCATAGCCGTCTCCCAGCGCCCGCCGGACGCTCGTCCGGCTGGGTCTTTCCCTTCCAGGAAATGCCCGGACCGCCTCGGCCGACGCCCCACTTGTGAAGACTTGGATGCGGGTTGGGGAGCCCTATACGAAGGGCCCTCCCAGGACCGGAACCGCTACCGGAACTTCAGCTCGGCGGGTGTTTACCGGGGCCTTCTCTCCACGGTACGACTCCCCGTGAGCAACGCAACCCCCGGGCGTTCACCCCTTCCCCGGGCCGCTCTCCAGGCCCTCCCGCTTCGCCGCCACGACCGCGTCGAAGACCTCCCGCTTGGGCAGCGAGAGCTCCACTGCGACGGCCGCGATGGCCTCCTTGCGCCGCTCCCCGGCCTCCTCGCGGACGGCCACCAGCCGGGCCAGCTCGGCCGGGGTCAGCTCCTGCGGCGCGGCCGGCGGGGCGCCGGCGACCACCACGGTGATCTCCCCCTTGACGCCCTCGGCCGCCCAGGCCGCCAGCTCGCCGATCGGCCCGCGCTTGACCTCCTCGTAGGTCTTGGTCAGCTCGCGGCAGACGGCGGCCGGCCGCTCCGGCCCGAACGCCCCGGCCATCGCCGTCAGCGCCTCGGCGATCCGGTGCGGCGCCTCGAAGAAGACCATGGTGCGCGGCTCGGCGGCGATCGAGGCGAGCTGCCGGGCCCGGTCGCCGCTCTTGCGCGGCAGGAAGCCCTCGAAGGTGAAGCGGTCCACCGGCAGTCCGGAGAGCGCGAGCGCGGTGAGCACCGCCGAGGGCCCGGGCACCGCGGTGACCTTGACGTCGGCGGCCACGGCGGCGGCGACCAGCCGGTAGCCGGGGTCGGACACCGAGGGCATGCCGGCGTCGGTGACCAGCAGCACCCGGGCGCCGCCGAGCAGCGCCTCGACCAGTTCGGGGGTGCGGCCGACCTCGTTGCCCTCGAAGTAGGAGACCACCCGGCCCGCCGGGGTCACCCCGAGCGCCTGGGTGAGCCGGCGCAGCCGCCGGGTGTCCTCGGCGGCGATCACGTCCGCCGTCGCCAGTTCGTTGACCAGCCGGGGCGGGGCGTCCGAGACGTCGCCGATGGGGGTGCCTGCGAGAACGAGTACTCCTGTCACGGTCCCCATCCTCGCAGCTGTCGCGCGCCCGGGGCTTTTGGTGACGATTCGGTCAGCTTCCGAGGGAGCGGACACACGTGCGAGGAGCGCCCCTACGATGTGGCGGATGAACGGCGACACGGCGGCGCGCACGCCCACTGGTACGGACCACTCCGCGTACGGCGGCGTCGGCCTGCCGTCACCGCGCTCCCCGCGGACCGGGCCGGTCGGCTGGCGCGAGCGCCTGGCGGCGTACGGCTACCGCGCCCGCCCCACGGGGACGCTCACCGAGCGCCTGGTGCCGCCGATGCCGGACGGCCCGCGGGTGACGCCCCGGGACGTGCCGCAGTCGCCGCTGCTGCTGCGGATGGGCCTCTCGCTGCCGCAGGGCCTCTGGTTCTTCCTCTGCCGCTGGGCCGGCTGGCTGGGCCCGATCGCGGTGGCGCTCTTCGCCGGCCTGCTGCGGTTCACCGGCCTCGGCCAGCCGCACGCGATCATCTTCGACGAGACGTACTACGCCAAGGACGCCTACGCGCTCTGGCACGGCGGCTACGAGATCAGCTGGCCGGAGGACGCCAACAGCACGATCATGACGCCCGGCGCGGCCGTCCCGTACCGGGCGACGCCCTCGTACGTGGTGCACCCGCCGGTGGGCAAGTGGATCATCGGTGCGGGCGAGCAGCTGTTCGGCATGAACCCCTTCGGCTGGCGGTTCGCGGTGGCCCTGCTCGGCACCCTGTCGGTGCTGATGGTCGCCCGGATCGCCCGCCGGATGTTCCGCTCCACCCTGCTGGGCTGCGTGGCGGGCCTGCTGCTCTCGGTGGACGGGCTGCACCTGGTGCTCAGCCGGGCCGCGCTGCTCGACCTGGTGGTGATGTTCTGGACCCTCGCCGCCTTCGGCTTCCTGCTCCTGGACCGCGACCGCACCCGGGCCCTGCTGGCCCGGAAGCTGGGCGGGGTCGAGGACCCGCGGCTCGCCCAGCGGGTGAACCTGGGCTGGCGCCCGTACCGGATCGCGGCCGGCGTCTGCATCGGCCTGACCTGCGCCACCAAGTGGAGCGGCCTGTACGTGATGGCGGCCTTCGGCCTGCTGACCGTGCTCTGGGACGTCGGCGCCCGCCGCCTGGCCGGCGCCCCGCGCCCGTACCTGGCGGTGCTCGCCCGGGACGTCGCGCCGGCCTTCGCCTCGGTCGTCGTGGTCCCGATCGCGGTCTACGTCGGCTCCTGGTGGGGCTGGTTCGCCAGCAGCACCGCCCCCGGCCAGGGCGGCTGGGGCCGGGACTGGGCGGTCGGCCGCTCGACCGACTACCCGTGGATACCCGAGGCCGTGCGCGCCCTGTGGCACTACCACTCGACGGTCTACGACTTCCACGTCGGTCTGAGCGACCCGCACACCTACCAGTCCAACCCGTGGTCCTGGCTGGTGCTGGGCCGGCCGGTGTCCTTCTACTACGAGTCCCCCAAGTACGGCCAGGCCGGCTGCACCGCCGCCGACTGCGCCCGCGAGGTGCTGGGCATCGGCACCCCGCTGCTGTGGTGGACGGGCGTCGCGGCGCTGGTCTACTGCCTGTGGCGCTGGGCGGCCCGGCGGGACTGGCGGGCCGGCGCGCTGCTCTGCGGCCTGGCCGCCGGCTACCTGCCCTGGTTCGCCTACCAGCAGCGGACGATCTTCCTCTTCTACGCGGTGGTCTTCGTCCCGTTCCTGGTGCTCGCGGTGACGATGCTGATCGGCGCCCTGATCGGCCCGGCCGGCGCCTCCCGGGACCGCCGGCTCATCGGCTCCACGGCGGCGGGCCTGCTGATCCTGCTGATCGTCTGGAACTTCCTCTTCTTCTACCCGCTCTTCACCGGGCAGACGATCCCGCTGGACGACTGGCGCCGCCGGATGTGGTTCAACACCTGGATCTGACCGCTCCCGCGGTCTCCACCGCGTTCCCCCGAACCGTCCGTATGCGGTGCACACCACGTACCAGATCCGTCACAAGTCCCCGGCGATTCGCCGACGCACCGATCCGGGCTGCCTAGGGTGGAGGGGTACCGCGTTTCCGGCCCCGGCCGGTTGCGCCCGGCCGCGAGACCCCTGGGGGAACTGCACCATGCGCAGTGGCGCGAAGATCGGCATCATCACCGGCGTGTCCATCGCCGTCCTCGCGGGCGGCGGCTACGGCGTGTACAGCCTGGTGAGCGGCTCGGACGGGCCCGGGGCCAAGAAGCCCCGCACGGTGGTCGCCGAACCGCCGTCGGCCGAGCAGGCGGCGGCCGGTCTGAAGGACTTCCTGGCGGCCTGGTCGGCCGGCGACATCGCCAAGGCGGCCTCGCTGACCGACGACCCGGCCGCGGCCACCACCGCGCTGACCGCCTTCCGGGACCAGGTCAAGCCGAGCGCGCTGACCCTCACCCCGTTCGGGCCGACCACCCAGCAGGTCTTCTCCGCCGCCACCGGCACCCCCGCCCCGGCCGCCAAGCCCTCCGCCGCGGCCTCCGCGACGCCCGGGGCGACCGACGCGCCGGGCGGCGACTCCCCGTCCCCCAGCGCGACGCCCGGGCCCACCGGCACGCTGATGTCCTACAAGGCGCGCGCGGAGTTCGCGGGCACCAACCGGGCCTGGGACTACCAGGGCTTCCTGGGCGTCGTGAAGATGAGCGACAACACCCCGGCCGTGCACTGGGCCCCGTCGGTGATCCACCCCCACCTGTCCGGCAACGAGACCATCGCCGTCCAGCCGGTCTACGCCCCGCCGTCCACCGTGGTCGACCGCAACGGCAAGCCGGTCCAGGGCGCCTCGCTCACCCCGGCGCTGATCAGCACCCTCCAGGAGAACGCCAACAAGCTGCTGCCGCCGGACCCGGCCAAGGAGCAGGACGCGGGCAGCGCGGTGGTGATCACCGACCCGGCCGGCAAGGGCGCCCAGGACAAGCTGTTCACCATCGTGGAGCCGAAGCCCGGCAAGCCGTTCAAGGTGACCATCGACAACACCCTCCAGGCCGCCGCCGAGAAGGCGATGACCGACCTGGGCGGCAAGCCCGGCTCCATCGTCGCGATCGAGCCGAGCACCGGCCAGGTGCTGGCCTTCGCCAACTCGCCGGCCAACGGCCAGAACCGGGCCTTCACCGGGCTGCTCGCGCCGGGCTCGACGATGAAGATCGTCACCTCGGCGGCGCTGCTGGAGGCCGGGATCAACCCGGACTCGGTGGTGGCCTGCCCGGAGAAGAGCGGCAACGCGCACCCGATCCCGAACTCGTTCCCGGGCGCCTTCCCGAACAACACGCTCCAGCAGGACTTCATGATGTCCTGCAACACGGCCTTCATCAACCAGGGCCTGGCCAGCCTCAAGCCCGAGACGCTGTCCGGCACGGCCAAGGACGTGTTCGGCATCGGCCTGGAGTGGAAGACCGGCCTGCCGAACGCCGACGGCAAGGTGCCGGCGACCCCGGGCAGCAAGGACGAGCAGGCGATGAACTACATCGGCCAGGGCAAGGTCCAGATGAACCCGCTGGCCATCGCCTCGGTCACCGCCACCGTGCAGAACGGCGAGTTCAAGCAGCCGGTCCTGGTCGCCGAGCTGCCGCAGCAGAAGGCCGCCCGCCCGCTTTCCCCGGACGTGGCCGCCAAGCTGAAGGCGATGATGGCCGCCACCGCCACCGGCGGCACCGCCAAGGACGTGATGGCCGGGATCACCGACAACGCGGGCGCCAAGACCGGCTCCGCCGAGGTCGCCGGCGTCGACGTCACCAACAGCTGGTTCACCGCGTACCGCGGCAACATCGCGGTGGCCTCCGAGGTGCAGGGCGGCGGCCACGGCGTGGACGCGGCCGGCCCGGCCGTCGCCGCCATCCTGAAGGCCGCCGGCAGCCGCTGAGCCCGGCGGGGGTCGAGGGGGCGCGGTCCTCCTCGACCCCCGCGGCCCTCCCCTCAGCCCCGCCGCAGCGCGGGCAGCGGCCTCCCCCGCACCCGGCCGGGCGGGACCGGGCGCCGGCTGCTCCAGCGCCGGGCCGCCAGCCGGGGCCAGATCATCAGCACGGCCGGCAGCGCCAGGTAACCGAACCGCCCGGCCGGGGCCAGCATGAAGGCGATCGCCAGCCCGGCCGCCAGCAGGTCGGCCGCGGCGATCGCGGAGACCGGCGGCCGGGCCAGCAGCCAGATCGCCACCCCGATCAGGGCGATGGTCATCAGCGCCATCGAGATGGAGTGCCCGACCGGCCCGAAGCCGGCCAGCACCTTGCCGGGCAGCGGGCTGCCGGCGGGGGTCCGGATCGCGGTCATCCCGAGCGGGAAGCGCACCACCTGCTCGGCCAGCGCGTCCGCCTGGGTGACCACGGACGGCAGGATCACCACCGCGCTCACCCCGACCCCGATCAGCGCGGTCCGGGCCGCGGGCCGCCGCCCGTACAGCCGCCAGAGCAGCAGGACGGCGACCGGCAGCGCGGGCCAGGCCGTCCACTTCAGGGTGCAGGCGAGGGCGAGCACCAGCCCGGCGCCGACCGTGCGGTCCCGCTCGGCGAGCGCCATGGCCAGGCAGCAGACCCCGATCAGCGGCAGGTCCACCCCGCCGACCACCAGGGCCAGCGCGATCAGCGGCGAGGCGGTGAGGACGGCCAGCGGCAGCAGCGGCGCCCGGTCCCTGGAGGGCCGCAGCAGCCGCCAGGCGGCCAGCAGGCAGGCGAAGAAGGTCAGCGCGAACCAGATCCGGGCGTCCCCGGCGACCCGCGCGAAGGCGGTGGAGTCCCCGAGCAGCTGGCGCGGCATCCCGAACAGGGACATCGCCGGCAGGTACGGGTTGTAGTCGGTGACCACCACCGGGTGCGGCAGGTACGCGGTGCCGGTGGTGAGCAGCAGGTGGGCCGAGCGTTCGACCACCATGACCTCGGACTGGTGGCGGCCGTGCAGGGCGAGCAGTCCGAGCGGGACGAGGACGGCCCCGACGAGGGCGACCGAGGCCGCCGCGTGGGCCGCGACGCGGCGCGGCAGGGTCAGGCAGAGCAGTCCGGCCAGGGCGTAGGCGGGGGCCGCGATCAGGCCCCAGAGCCGCTGGTTGGCCAGGTCGGAGACGAGCGGGAAGGCGGCGGCCCAGCCGGCCGCGATCAGGCAGCCGAGCAGTTGGACGGTCCGCATCGAGGCGAGCTCGGCGAGGCCGGCGGCGCTGAGCCGGTCGGGCGTGGGCGGAAAGGTGCTCTCGCCGCGCTGGCGGGGGAACGGCCGGGTGGAGAAGCCGCGCGGCGGCCGTCCGGCTCGGGACGACGCCTCGGTCGCGGAGGCCTGGGCCGGCGTTCTGCGGCGGCCGGTGAAGCGGCCGCGCGGGCGGGAGAAGCCGGGCGTGCGGGTGCTCACCATGGTGGAAGGTTAGGGGTGGGAGCCGGGCCCTGTCGCCATGGCGAAGGACACCGGACGGGCGGTGGCGCGAAAAGGGCCGCCGGGTGCCTCGGCGGTCGGCGGCCCTTCACGCGGGGTTTGCTCGCCGGTCAGCCGGCGGTGCTGTCCGAGGTCACGGACTGCGGCTCGGTCTGCTCCAGCCGGGAGTGCTTGATGCTGTAGCCGAAGTAGACCACCACGGCGACGGCGAGGGCGATCGCGCCGGCCCGGAAGGTGTCCGCGTGCAGGCCGGTGATCAGGTAGACGCAGAAGGCGACGCTGATCAGCGGGACGACCGGGTAGCCGGGCACCCGGAAGCCGCGCGGCAGGTCGGGCTGGGTGCGGCGCAGCACGATCACGCCGATCGAGACCACCGAGAAGGCGATGAGCGTCCCGAGGCTGGTGATGTCGGCCAGGATGTTCAGCGGGACGAACGCGGCCAGCGCGCCGACGCCGAGGCCCACCACGAGGGTGTTCCACACCGGGGTGCCGCTGCGCGGGGAGAGCTCGGCGAAGCGCCGGGGCAGCATGCCGTCGCGGCCCATCGAGTACAGGATGCGGGTCTGGCCGTAGATCACCACGAGGGTGATGCTGAAGATCGAGACGATCGCGCCGACCGCGAAGAGCATCGCGGGCCAGCTCTGGCCGGTGATGTCCTGGAGGATCTGGGCGAGGCCGGCCTCCTGGCCGTCGAACTTCTGCCAGGGCTGGGCGCCGATGCCGGCCAGGGCGACCAGGATGTAGAGCAGGGTCACCACGACCAGCGAGATGATGATCGCCAGCGGCAGGGTGCGGCGCGGGTTCTTGACCTCCTCACCGGCGGTGGACACGGCGTCCAGGCCGATGAAGGAGAAGAAGATGCTGGACGCGGCGATCTGCACGCCGCCGATGCCGAGCGGCATGAACGGGGTCAGGTTGCCGGAGTGGAAGCCGGTGAGCGCCACGCCGATGAACAGGATCAGGATCAGGATCTTGATCGCGACCATCGCCGCGTTGACCTTCACCGACTCGCTGACGCCGCGGATCAGCAGGACGCAGACCATGGCGACCAGCAGCAGGGCCGGCAGGTTGAACCAGTGGCCGTCGCCCGGCGCGCCGGACAGCTGCTCGGGGATCTTGACCCCGAAGGCCAGGTCGAGGAACTTGTTCAGGTACTCGGCCCAGCTGACCGCGATCGCGGAGGCGGAGACGCCGTACTCCATCAGCAGGCAGATGCCGACGCCGAAGGCGACGCCCTCGCCGAGGGTGGCGTAGGCGTAGGAGTACGAGGAGCCGGAGACCGGGATCGCGGAGGCCATCTCGGCGTAGCAGAGCGCGGTGAGTCCGGCGGTGACCGCGGCGATCACGAAGGACAGGATGACGGCCGGGCCGGCCGAGGGCACCGCGGTGTTCAGCACGAAGAAGATGCCGGTGCCGATGGTGGCGCCGATGCCGATCGAGGACAGCTGCCACAGGCCGATCGAGCGGCGCAGGTGGATGCCGGAGCGCCCGCCCTCCTCGGGCGCGCCGGCCGGGAGGGCGTCCTTGCCTTCGGTCTCAGCGATCAGTGTCGAGACGGGCTTGCGTCGCAGCAGACGCGCACCAAGGGTGTTGCTGGCCAAAACTGCGGTCCTTCTAGGCGGGGGAGGGTGTCCTAGCGGCTGGTCACCCGCAACACCCTGGGGTGTCGGGGGATCAACCGAACAAACATGGGACAGTACCCGGCGAAAGCACCAGTGTCGCAAACGAACAGTCCCAACCGGCGCATTGTCCTAATCGGCAGATATCGCTGTACAAACCGGACACTTCGTAAACGGCGCTTCTACCACTCGGCAGTTAAAGCGGCAGCTCAGCGTGCCTGCACCGGTTGCGCGGACCACCCGCCGCTCGTGGTGGTCACCCGCCGCTCGTGGTGATCACCCGCCGAGCACCGCCCGCATCACCGAGCGGGCGATCGGCGCGGCCAGCGCACCGCCCGTCACGTCGGTGGCGTCACTGTCCGCGACCACCACGGCCACCGCCACCGGCGGCACCGCCGCCGAGCCGGCCGGCGCGGCCCAGGCGATGAACCAGGCGTACGGCGTCCCGCTGTTGCCCACGCCGTGCTGGGCCGTCCCGGTCTTGCCGCCGACCACCGCCCCGGCGATCCGGGCGTTGCCGCCGGTGCCGTGCTCCACCACGTCGGTCATCAGCCCGCGCAGCTGGGCGGCCACCGCCGGGGTCACCGCCCGCCGGTAGACGGACGGCTCCGTCCGCTGCACCGTGGTGCCGTCGCCCGCGGTCAGCCGGTCCACGAGCCGCGGACGCATCACCGTCCCGTCGTTGGCGATCCCGGCCGCGACCATCGCCATCGCCAGCGGGGTGGCCGCGGTGTCGAACTGCCCGATCGAGGAGAGCGCCAGCTGCGACTCGTCCATCCGGGTGTCGAAGTTCGACCGCGCCGCGCGCACCGGGACGTCCACCCTCGCGTCGTTGAAGCTGAAGTCCGCGGCCGTCCCGGCCATCCGGTCCAGCCCGGTCCGCACCCCCAGGTAGCCCAGCACGCTGTTGCAGCTGAGGGTCATCGCGGCGGCCAGCGACAGGCCCGGCCGGTCGCAGGCCGGGGTGTCGTTGACCAGCGGCGTGGTCGTGCCGGGCAGCACGTACGGGAAGGGCGCCCCGGTCGGCGCGTCGGGATCGGTCACCACCCCGGCGGCCAGCGCGGCCGCGGCGGTGACCACCTTGAAGGTCGAGCCCGGCGGGTAGGTCTGGCGCAGCGCCCGGTTGAGCATCGGCTCGTCGGGGTCGGCCTGCAGCCGGTTCCAGGCCTCCTGGTCGTCGGCGCCGTACCCGGCGAAGGCGCCCGGGTCGTAGGACGGCGTGCTGGCCAGCGCCAGGATCCGCCCGGTGGCGGGCTCGATCGCGGCGACCGCGCCCTTCTGGCTCCCGAGCCCGCGCATCGCGGCCTGCTGGGCGGCCCGGTCCAGCGTGGTGTGGACGTCCCCGCCGGGGTTCTGCCGGCGGGTGACGGCATCCCGGAGCGACCAGCCCGCCAGCCGGCCGTCGGTGCCGGTCAGCAGCTCGTCCTCGGTCGCCTCCAGCTGGCTGGTGCCGTACGCCTGGGAGGCGAAGCCGGTGACCGCCGCGTAGGTCGGGCCGTCGGTGTAGCTGCGCCGGTACGCGTACCGGCCGCCGGTCGACTCGGAGCCGGTCACCCGGTCCGGGCCGACCAGGATGTCGCCGCGCGGCTGGGCGTACCGCTCGATGGTGAGCCGCTGATTGGCGCCGTTGCGGTCGAGCTCCCGCGCCTGGAACACCTGCACCCGGGTGGCCTGGGCGCACAGCGCCACGACCAGCAGCAAGCAGAAGGTGCCCGCCCGGCGGCCGGTGACCGAGATGCCGGGCAGCCCCTGCGGGCCGTTGCCCCTGGCCCGGACGCGCGCCATCAGGCCTCCCTCGGAGTCGACCGCCGGGCGATGTCGCTCATCCGCACCAGCAGCGCGACGATGATCCAGTTGGTGACCACCGAGGAGCCGCCCTGGGCGATGAACGGCATGGTCATCCCGGTCAGCGGGATCAGCGCGAGCACCCCGCCCGCCACCACGAACACCTGGAGGCCGACGATCGCGGCCAGCCCGATCGCCAGCAGCCGCCCGAACGGGTCGCGCAGCGCGATGCCGGTCCGGAAGCCGCGCGAGACCAGCGCCGCGTACAGCAGGAAGACCGCGATCAGCCCGGTCAGCCCGAGCTCCTCGCCGATGGTGGCGAGGATGAAGTCCGACTTGGCGGCGAAGCCGATCAGCACCGAGTGCCCGTTGCCGAGCCCGGTGCCCAGCTCGCCGCCCCAGGCGAAGGCGAACAGCGACTGGGCGATCTGGTTGGCGCCCCGGCCCGCCGCGATCGAGCCCAGCGGGTCCAGCCAGTCCGCGACCCGGCTGTGCACGTGCGGCGAGAGCCACCCCACCGTCACCGCCCCGACGGCGGCCAGGCCCAGGCCGATGGCGATCCAGCCGGTGCGCGCGGTGGCCACGTAGAGCATCACCACGAACAGGCCGAAGAACAGCAGCGAGGTGCCGAGGTCGGTCTCCAGCACCAGGACGCCGAGGAACGCCGCCCAGATCAGCAGCACCGGCCCGAGCACCCGCCCGCGCGGCAGCTGCCAGCGCCAGACCCGGCGGCCGGTGAGCGCCAGCGCGTCCCGGTGCACCGCCAGGTACGCGGCGAAGAAGACGGCCAGCAGGATCTTGGCGAACTCCCCCGGCTGGAAGGAGAGCGGCCCGATCACGATCCAGATCCGGGAGCCGTACACCGGCGGGAAGAAGATCGGCAGCACCAGCAGGACCAGCGCCACCAGCGCCCCGAGGTAGGCGTAGCGCCGCAGCCGCCGGTGGTCGCGCACCAGCAGCACCACCGCGACGAACAGCGCCACCCCCAGGGCCGACCAGAGCAGCTGGGTGGGGGCGGCGGCGGCGCGCCCCGGGGTGGCCCGGTCGAGCCGGTGGATCACCACCAGCCCGATCCCGTTCAGCAGCACCGCGACCGGCAGCAGCAGCGGGTCCGCGTACCGGGCCCGCCACCGGACCACGAGGTGCGCCGCCAGGGCGAGCACGCCGAGCGCGGCGCCGTACTCGGCCGCGTCGGCCGGGACCCGCCCGTCCAGGTTGACGCCGACCTCGACGTAGCCGAACACGGCGATCAGGACGGCGCCGAGCACCAGGACGAGCTCGGTGGTGCGCCCGGTCGGCACCGGCCGGCTCGGCCCGGCGGCGGGTCTCGCCACGGTGGAGGGTGTCGCCACGGACCGTCCTGGGGGTCGCACTCGCGGGAGGGCGGGAAGGGGCGGCCGTCAGGCGGACGCGCCCGTGTCCCGATTCCGCACCCTAACGAGTGTTATCCATATCTACGGACTCTTCGCCACGGTGTGTCCGCCATCGTCGGAATCACCCCGCCCCGCCGGTCCCGCCCGCTCCCTGCCGGACCGTCACTCCGGCCGCCGGCCGGCCAGCGCCGCCACCCCCGCGCCGACCGCCGCCAGCAGGACGACGGCGGCCAGCAGGCTCGGCCACGGCACCGCCACCCGGCCGGTCCGGGCCGCCGCCACCAGCCCGCGCACCGCCGCGTTGGCCGGCGAGACCGGCACCACCAGCAGCAGCGCGGCCAGGGCCAGCGCCGTCGGGACGCCGTACTGCGGGCGGACCAGCACCGGACGGTTCGCCACCGCCCCCGCCAGCACTCCCAGCAGCGCGCAGACCGCGGAGGCCGCCAGCCCGGCGAGCACCGCCCGGCCGGCCCCCGGGTCCTGCCCCGCCCCCGCGTTCGCCACCGGCCCGCTGGTCCACCAGACCGCCGCCACCTGGCCGACCGCCAGCACCAGCGACACCGTCAGCGCCGCCAGCAGCGCCGCCAGGTGGACCCGGGCCGGGCCCGCCGCCGCCACCAGGCAGGCCCGCGAGGCCGGCGGCTCCGCACCCAGCACGCCGCGCACGTACCAGGCGCTCACCGGCAGCAGCACCCCCGCGCCGAAGCCGAGGCTCCCCAGCATCGGGTCGCCGACCGTCACCCCGACCACCAGCAGCAGCGCGTACGCCAGGAACGGCGGCAGCCAGGCGTGCGAACGCAGCAGCAGCTCCAGGTGGTACCGGGTCAGCGCACCGAGCCGCGCGCTCACCGCTCCCCCTCCTCGCGCCGCCGCACCGCCAGCACCCGGACGGCCGGGCGGCCCAGCAGCAGCCGGCGCAGCAGCGCGTCCGAGTGCGCGGCCGGCACCACCAGCCGCACCGCCGTCCCGTCCAGCGCGGTGGCCTCCGGCGACCCGGGCAGCGCGGCGGGCAGCGGGGAGCCGTCCGGGACGTCCACCTCGACCTCCATCACCGGGCCGCCCGGCACCGGCTCCCGCACCCCGTCCTCGACCGGCCGCACCGCGCCGTCCCCGCCGACCAGGTACGCGGCGCTGGTCAGCCCGGCCAGCCGGGCCGGGTCGTGGTCGACGAACAGCACCGTGCCGCCCGCCGCCGCCCGCTCGGCGGCGGCCTCGTCCAGCACCGCCCGGGCCTGCGGGTCCAGCCCGGTCCAGGCCTCGTCCAGCAGCAGCACCCTCGCCTGCGGCAGCAGCGCCTGGACGACCGCGACCTTCTGGCAGGTGCCCTTGGACAGCCGGCTCAGCGGCGTGCCCGCCCGGTCCGCGACGCCGAACCGGTCCAGCCACTCCCCCGCCCGCCGCCGCGCCCGCTCCGCCGACAGCCCGTGCACCCGGCCCACCCGCAGCAGGTAGGTGACGGCGTCGAAGGGCAGCGCCGGCGGGAAGCGCTCGGGCACGTACGCGGCCGGCCCCGGCCGCACCACCCGCCCCGCGCTCGGCCGCTCGATCCCGGCGGCCAGCCGCAGCAGCGTCGACTTGCCGCTCCCGTTCCGCCCGGTGATCCGCACCAGCTCGCCCGGGCCGGCCGCCAGGTCGACCCCGCGCAGGACCCACCGCTCCCGCCGCCCGTACCGCTTGCCGACCGCCGCCAGCTCCATCGCGCCCCCGCTCCCGTCCGTCCCGCACGGAAGGCTATCCAGGACGTGTAAGGCCGCCGTGAGCGCCCGGACTCCCCATCCGTGCGCCGGAGTTCACGCCGCGGCTGGTTGGGGCACGATCCGGACTCGTTTCGCCAGGGCGAACTGATGCTCCCTAGGATCGGGCGGGTGAATACCGGACGACGACCACAGACCAGGCTCGGCAGCCTGCTGGCGGCCCTGGCGATAACCGGCGCCTCGCTGCTCCTCGGCCTGCCCGCCCACGCCGACGAACCATCAGCCGGAGCCGCCCCCACGACCAAGGAGGCCCCGAGGGTCGACCTCGTCCTGGACGTCAGCGGCTCCATGCGCGAGGCGGACATCCAGGGCAAGAGCCGCATCTCGGTGGCCCAGCAGTCGCTGAACGAGGTGATCGACGCGCTGCCCGCGGAGACCGAGTTCGGCATCCGCACCCTGGGCGCGAACTACCCCGGCAACGACAAGGCCCAGGGCTGCCTGGACACCAAGCAGCTCTACCCGGTCGGAAAGACCGACAAGGTCGAGGCCAAGACCGCCGTCGCCACCCTGCGGCCCACCGGCTTCACCCCGATCGGCCTGGCTCTGCGCGGCGCCGCCCAGGACCTCGGCAAGGGCGAGACCACCCGCCGCGTGGTGCTGATCACCGACGGCGAGGACACCTGCACCCCGCCCGACCCCTGTGACGTCGCCCGCGAACTCGCCTCCCAGGGCATCCACCTGGTGGTCGACACCCTGGGCCTGGCCCACGACGACAAGACCCGCCAGCAGCTGCTCTGCATCGCCAACGCGACCGGCGGCACCTACACCGACGTCCGCACCCAGGAGCAGCTCACCGACAAGGTGAAGCAGCTGGTCGACCGCTCCAACGACACCTACACGGTGGCCCCGGTCAAGACCGCCGGCACCGACAGGTGCGAGAGCGCCCCGGTGCTCGCCCCGGGCGTCTACACCGACCGCGAGAAGTTCTCCGAGCACCGCGTCTACAAGGTCCCGGTCAAGTCCGGCCAGGAGCTGCGCGCCTCGGTCAGCGTCGCCCTCGACCGCCCGGTGGCCCGGGACTACGGGGTGCTGCTCCAGGCCACCAGCGCGACCGGCCAGGAGCTGGTCCGCGGCACCGACGCCGGCAGCGGCCGCACCGACGTGGTCTCCACCGGCCTGCGCTGGTCCACCGACGACTCCAAGGGCTACGTCACCGCGAGCCCCACCGCCACGAAGGGCTCCAAGGAGAAGCCGGAGACCACCGTCTGCCTGGTCGTCAGCAACTCGCTGGCCCCGCAGACCGGCGTGCTGGCCGACCCGGGCCTGCCGCTGGAGCTGACCGTCGACCTGGCCTCCGCGTCCCCCGCTCCGGAGGGCGCCGCGATGGGCCTCGGCCGCGGCTGGATCCTGCTGCTCACCCTCACCCTGGCCGGCCTGGTCTTCGGGCTGCTCCTCGGCTGGATCGCGCGTTGGCGGATCGCCGTCTGGCGGGAGAACTGACCATGCGTACGACGCTTCGCGGCACCCTCGCCGCCCTCGCCCTGCTGCCCGCCCTCGCGCTGAGCGCCCTGGGCGCCCCGGCCGCCTCGGCCGCCTCGCCGTCCCCCTCGGCCAGCGCGAGCGGCACCCCGGCCCCGGCCACCAAGGCCGGCACCTCCTTCCTGACCGCGGTCAACCTCTCCCCCGGCCAGGACGCCAAGGTCGCCGTCTCCACCGGCGACTACCTGTACTGGGCGTTCGGCGCCTCCGAGGGCCAGACCCCGACGGTCGACCTGACCGTCGACCTGGCCCCGGCGGCCGACCGGCACGGCCCGCAGACCTGGTCCGTCGAGGTCTTCGACGGGCTGCGCCGCCGCCAGTCCTGCACCGCCGGCACCCAGAACGCCACCGCCGAGCAGAGCGCCGCCACCCTGGCGCTGAACTGCACCCTGCGCGAGGTCCGCACCTGGGCCGAGCCGTGGTCCGGCGACCCGCTGCCCGGCACCTACTACGTGCGGCTGTCGGTCAACGACGTCCCGCAGCCGGACCTCGGCCTGGCCTCCGCGGTGCGGCTGCACGTCGCCGCCAGGGGCGACGCCGACAACGCCCAGCCGGAGGGCGGCGAGCTGAAGGCCCCGCTGGTCCCGCCGGCCGGCGGCGGCGCGAGCACCGCCAAGGCGGCCGCCCCGGTGGAGCCGGAGGACCACTGGTACACCGGCTGGTTCTCCGGCTGGAACAGCCGCTGGTACTGGACGATCGGCGGCGGCTTCCTGGCCGCGCTGGCCGGCGTCGTCGGCTACAAGCTGACCCGGCACCCGCGCGGCCACCGGCCCGGCCGCTACGGCGCCGTCCCTCCCCAGGGCTCCCCGCAGAACGGCAGCTACGCCGGCTCGAACCGCCCCTGAGGCACCCCGGAGGGCCGGCCCGGACACCGTTCCGGGCCGGCCCTCCGGCGTCCCCGCCGAAGGCCGCTCAGCCGCGGAACAGGTTGTGCCCCACGTCGGACGGGACCTCGTCCTGGACCGGCTCGCTGTCCGGCCCCGGCACGTGCTCGCCCGGGACCGGCTGGTCGCCCTCCCGGTGCAGCAGCACGACCCCGTCCTCGGCCCACAGCTGCCGGTAGCCGTGCGCCAGCAGCAGCTGGATCCGCTCGGCCTGCTCCTTGTCCGTCTTGAACGGGAAGGACCGCTTGTCGCCCCGGGTGAGCACGTACTCGCGCCCGCGCGGCGTGCCGTCCACCAGCACCACGTCCGCCCGGGCGGTCAGCCGCGGCGCGATCTGGTTGTCCGCCTCGACGGACGCCCCGTCCGGGATCAGCGCGGCCGCCCGCACCAGTGCCGCCTCGCTCGGCTTGGGCGCCCAGGAGGACGGTACGGCCAGCGGCAGCAGCCCGATCGGCAGCGCGGCCACCAGCGCGATGCCGGCCGCGCCCAGGCCCAGCCGGCGGGCCCGCCACAGGCTCCGCTCCGGGCGCCCGGCGGCGCTCAGCCGGCCCAGCACCTCGATCGCGGCGGTGAGCAGGACCGGCCACAGCAGCGAGTCGTAGTGCCGGGCGATCGACCAGTGGTTGGGGTTGCTGGAGAGGATCCGCTCGGCCAGCAGCGGCAGCGCGCACAGCACGGTGGCCGAGCGCAGCGGCAGCAGCAGCGTGGTGCCGAACAGCCAGAGCAGCAGCAGCGGCTTGAGCGGCTGGTCGAAGGCGGCCTGCACCAGCAGGAACGGGTCGTGCAGCAGGCTGCGCAGCGCGTCGCCGCCGTCCGTGCCGAGCGAGCCGTAGTTCCAGTAGTAGCCCGGCTGCCCGCCCATCGCCGGGATCAGCCAGGTGATGGCCGCCACCGAGGCGACCGGCCCGCCCAGCAGCAGTCCCAGGCCGGTGAAACGGCCCGCCCGGTCGCCGGTGCGGCGGGTGCGCAGCAGCAGCACCAGGCCGTACGCCGCGACCATCAGGCCGAGGTCCTCCTTGGTGCAGCACAGCAGCACGGCCGCCGGCACCACCGTGCCGTACCGGCGGGCCAGGCCGCGCTCCAGCATCAGCAGGGTCAGCGGCACCGCGAAGGCGACCTCGTGGAAGCCCACCCGGGCGGCGACCAGCAGCGGCCAGCCGAGCGCGTACACCAGGCCGGCCAGGTCGGCGGCCCGGCGGGCGGTGCGCGGCTCGGCGCCGGCGAAGGCGTGCCCGGCGATCCGCCGGATCAGCGGCACCCCGGCCGCGAACAGCAACGACTGCCCGATGATCAGCGAGCGCGGGTCGTCCCAGATCCAGTACAGCGGCGCGAGCAGCGCCAGTACCGGCGAGAAGTGGTCGCCCAGCAGCGAGAAGCCGGGCGGGAACTCGTGGTGGTAGCTCTTCAGCGTCGAGACGGGCAGCCCGAAGTGGGCGTAGCCGCGCACGCCCTGGTCGAAGATGCCGAGGTCGAAGCCGCCGAGCGACACCGACGTCCAGCCCTGCAGGCCGATGGCGCAGGTCACCGCGAAGCAGAGGGCGGTGAGCAGCGCGGTGTGCCGGGCCGGGCCGAGCAGGACGGCCGCGGCCAGCCGACGGGCGGCGGGCCCGGCGGCGGCCGGCGGCGGGGGTGCGGTCTGGGTGGTCACGTCAGGTCTGGTCCGTCCGGTCTGGGTCGGTGGGTCCGGCCGTCAGGCCCGGTTCGTCAGCTCGGGGTCGCGGTCCAGCCGGGCGGCCAGCAGGGCCCGGGCACCGCCGCCGGTGGTCTCCACGGCCTGCCGCCGGGCGCGCAGGACCCGCACGCCGAGGACGACCAGGACGGCGATCGCGATCGGCGGGTAGATCGCGCCGGGCAGCTGCCAGTACCAGGCGACCCCGCGGCCCCACCGGTGCGGCACCAGCCACATGACGTGGGAGAGGAACACCACCAGGGTCAGGCCGAACAGCACCCGCCGGGCCGTGGTCCTGGCCTCCACCGCCAGCAGGGCGAGCAGCGGGACGCACCAGACCCAGTGGTGGGTCCAGCTGATCGGCGAGACCAGCAGCGCGGTGAGGGCGGCGCAGACCGCGCCCCAGGCGTCGGCCCGGCGCAGCACCCGCGTCGAGCGCCCGGCCAGCACGGCCGTCCCGAGCCCGAGCGCCCCGACCAGCGCCGAGGCGACGAGGCCGACCAGGCCCGGGTCGTTGACGTCGAGCAGCCGGCAGACGGCGCCGCGCAGCGACTGGTTGTCCACCAGGACGGTCACCCCGACCCGGCTCGGGTCCCAGAGGTAGGTGGTCCAGAACCCGTACGAGGCGTCCGGCAGCACCGCCCAGCCGATCAGGCCCGCCGCCAGGAAGGTACCGGCCGAGACCAGGGCGGCCCGGACCCGGCCGGTCAGGAACAGGTACACGGCGAACAGGCCGGGGGTGATCTTGATGGCGGTGGCCAGGCCGATGCCCACGCCCTTGAGCCGGTGGCGGTCCGGGCGGGTCAGGTCCCACAGGACCAGGCAGAGGATGCCGAGGTTGACCTGGCCGTACTGGAAGGTCGTGAAGACCGGCTCCAGCCAGACGCCGAGGCCGGTCGCCAGGACCACCACGGCGGCGCGGTGCTGCCGGGGCCAGCCGGCCAGCTTGAGCGACAGGTGCACGGCGGCGGCGAGCAGCGCGTAGTTGAGGAGCATCACCAGGACGCGCAGGGTGCTCACGTCGAACCAGGTGCTCGGCACGAAGAGCATCGCCGCGAACGGCGGGTAGGTGGCCGGCAGGTCCCAGCCGGGCAGCCGCATCGCGTACAGGTCCTCGCCGTTGACGACGGCCTGGCCCTCGGCCCGGTAGACCAGCATGTCGACCATGGTGGCCCCGTGGGCGTGCCGGAACCAGGCGAACACCGCCAGTGACACCGCCGCCGCGCAAGCGGCCGGGAGGGTCCAGGAATTCGGCCTTCCGGTTTCCGCTGCGCCGCCGGATTCCTCCGGGCCCGACCGCCGCACCCACCGTTTCAGACCGAACTCGCGCACCGCGATGGCACCCCGTCGAGATAGACCAGATCGTTCCCTCGTCAGCGTCTGGGCCCACCCACCATAACCGACCCCCCTGAGCCCCAAACCGCGTCAGAATCGGGCCCGGAGGGGTGATGTGATCTCCCCCACAACCGACCCGGAGCCACCCCGCGCCCCACCCGCCGCCGGCCCCCGACCCCAAAACGCGAAATCCCGCCGGGAGTTGCCTCCCGGCGGGATTTCGTCGACCGGCCTGAGCCGGTCCGTTGGGTGGAGCTGAGGGGATTCGAACCCCTGACCCCCTCGATGCGAACGAGGTGCGCTACCGGACTGCGCCACAGCCCCAACGAGAAGAAACTCTAGCACCTTTCGGAGGTGGTCCGTGACCACCCCCCGGATCACGGTGCCGGCCGGGGTGACCAGGGGCTCGCCCCGAGACGGACGCCGCCCCGTCCGCGGGTGCGGGCGGGGCGGCGTCGGGGCGCGGAGGCGGCGAGGGGTGCGGGCGGGGCCACCGTCACTCGTTGGCCGCGCGCGGGCGCGTCTCGGGCGCCTGCGGATCGGCGTACTGGTCGAAGAGCGGGGTCTTGCGGGACTCCGCGGGGCGGCCGGCGGTCCAGGTGCCGGGGGCCGACAGGTCGAGGCCGCGGGACACCCGGGGGGCGACCGGGGCGGTCACGTAGGTCGGCAGCGGGACGGGCACCGGCTCCCAGGAGTCCGGGCCGGCCGCACCGCGCTCGCGCATGCCGTCGACCCACTCCTCGTGCTCGGTCGCCTCGGCCACCGCCGAGGCGGAGGGCACCGAGACGGTGGCCTGCTCCGGGTCGGCTGCCAACCGCAGGTGCGGACGCCGTACGGCCCGCTCCCCGGCGGGCTCGGCCGGGGCCCGCTCCGCGGCGGCGGGGGCCTCCGCCGGGGCCGCACCGGGCTCCGCGGCCGCGGTCCGCTGCTGCTCGCACTTGCGCAGCCGCTCGGCCGCCTGGGCGGCCCGGACCCGGTCGAGCTTCACCTCGTACCGCTGGCGCTCCAGCTTGCGCAGATGGCCGATGTACAGGGTGAGGAGGACCGCCGGGACCGCCGGGACCCAGAGGAACGCCAGTCCGGCCACCGCGGCGACCACCGCGCCGAGCGCGAAGGAGAGGAACAGGACGGAGACCATCCGGCGCCGCCGGGCCAGCAGCTGCGCCCGGCGCTCGGTACCGGCCCTCGACTCGGGGGCCGGCCGCTCGGCGGCCGGGGGCTCGGCAGCGGCCGGGGGCTCGGCAGCGGCCGGGGGCTCGGCCGGGCGCTGTGCCGGGGGTTCGGGCTCCCGCGCGGGGTCGCCGGAGGCGGCCCCGTCCCGTTCGGGAGGACCGTCGTCGCTCTGCTCGCCGTCACGCGGTTCGTCGCCCAGGGCCCGGGCCGCCCGCCGCTCCAGCGCCGAACGCCCGGCCAGCAGGCGGATGGCGGTGCTGAAGCGCTCCGTCGGGCGCGCCTCGTTGAGTTCGTCCTGCCTGCGGAGCCACATCGGCACCAGATAGGCGGCCCAGGCCCCTACGATGACGGCGTAGATAAGGCCGCTACTGCTCACGATTCACACCGTACGGGCGCCGGGGAAGGCCTGGCAGCAATTTGGCACGGCGTGTCGTGTGATCAAGCTGATTCTCCGACTATTTTGCCGCTATTTGTGGGGGTCCGGTGCCCCTCCGATGCCATATCGATATTTGTTTCGAACAAGTATTCAATTAATCGGCCGGTGCCCGGAACTGAGCGCCCGCCAGCGCTCCAGCATCCCCTCCGGGACCTCCTCGTCGGTCAGCGCGTAGACGAGGTGGTCGCGCCAGTCGCCGTCGATGTGGAGATAGCGCGGGCGGATTCCCTCCGAGCGGAAGCCGAGCTTTTCCACCACGCGCCGGCTCGGGCCGTTCTCCGGGCGGATGCAGACCTCGATCCGGTGCAGTCCGAGCGTGCGGAAGCAGTGGTTCACCGACAGCGCCACGGCGGTCGGGATGATGCCCCGGCCGGCCACCGCCTCGTCCACCCAGTAGCCGATGTTCGCCGAGCACATCGATCCCCAGGTGATCCCGCCGACGGTCAACTGGCCGACCAACCGGCCCTTGTAGAGCACGACGAAGGGCAGCATCCGGCCGGCCGAGGCCTCGCCGCGCAGGAACCGGACCATCTGCCGGTACGTCGGCCGGGGCCCGGCCACCCGGCCGGCCGGGCCGGGCGGCACGGTGGCCTCCCAGCGGCGCAGCCAGTCCCGGTTGCGGCGGCTCACCTCCTGCCACTCGCGCTGGTCGCGGGCCCGGATCGGGCGCAGCACGACCTCCCCCTCGTGGAGTTCTACCGGCCAGCCGGCGTTCAGTGCCCTCTCCTGGATGCTGGAGCCCCGGGGGCCGGGGCGTCGGTCCGGGGGTGGTCCCCGCCGCCGAGCTGGTCGACGGCGTGGGCGAGCAGCGGCTCCAGGACGGCCAGGCCGTCCTTGACGCCGCCGGTCGACCCCGGCAGGTTGACGATCAGGGTACGTCCGGCGAGCCCGGCGAGCCCGCGGGAGAGCGCCGAGGTGGGCACCTTCTCCCGGCCGTACGCGCGGATGGCCTCGGCGATGCCGGGGACCTGGCGGTCGATCACCCGGGCGGTCATCTCGGGGGTGAGGTCCATCGGCGAGATGCCGGTGCCGCCGGTGGTCAGCACCACGTCGTAGCCGGCCGCGACGGCCTCGCGCAGCACGGCCTCCACCGGCTCGCCGTCCGGGACGACCCGGGGGCCGTCGGCGGCGAAGCCCATCGCGGTCAGGCCGGCCACCAGCAGCGGGCCGCCCCGGTCCTCGTAGACCCCGGCCGAGGCCCGGTTGGAGACGGTGACGGCCAGCGCCCGCCCCGCGGACCCGGTCACGCGTCCACCCCCGGGGCGAACCAGTCGCCGCTCTTGCCGCCGGTCTTGCTCAGCACCCGGACCGACTCGATCGTGGCACCCTTGTCCACCGCCTTGACCATGTCGACGACGGTCAGCCCGGCCACCGCGACGGCGGTCAGCGCCTCCATCTCGACGCCGGTGCGGTCGGCGGTCCTCACGGTGGCGGTGATCTCGACCGCGTCGTCCGCGACGGCCAGGTCGACCTTGACGCCGGAGACGGCGATCGGGTGGCAGAGCGGGATCAGGTCCGGGGTCCGCTTGGCGCCCATGATCCCGGCGATCCGGGCCACCGCGAGGGCGTCGCCCTTGGGCACGCCCTCGCCGCGCAGCAGCTCGACCACCCGCGGGGAGACCCGCACCCGGCCGGCCGCGACGGCGGTGCGCGCGGTGGTGGCCTTCTCGGAGACGTCGACCATCCGGGCCGCGCCCTGGTCGTCGACGTGGGTGAGGCGGTCGCCGGGGGGAGGTGTCGTCACGGGTAACTCCAGGGGCGCGCAGGTCGAATACCGCGCTACCGTACCGCCCGGCGACCCGCCCGCTCGCCTCCGGGCGCTCGCGGCCCGGTGCCCGGGGCGGGGCGGCCGCTCAGGAGTCCAGCAGCACCACGTCCACCGCGCTGCCGGCGGGCAGTTCGACGGTGTCCTCGGGGACGGTGATCAGACAGTTCGCCCGGGCCAGCGCGGCCACCAGGTGCGACCCGGCGCCGCCCACCGGCTCGACCGTGTTGTCGGCCCAGGAGTAGCGGCCGCGCAGGAACTGCCGGCGCCCGGCCGGGGAGCGCAGCGCCACCGGGCAGAGCGCGCGGACGACCGGGCGGTGCACGTCGGCGGCGCCGAGCATGGTGCGGATGACCGGGCGGACGAACAGCTCGAAGGAGATGTACGCGCTCACCGGGTTGCCGGGCAGCGCGAGCAGCGGCACCCCGGCCGCGCCGCCGATCCGGCCGAAGCCCTGCGGCTTGCCGGGCTGCATCCGCAGCTTGCGGAAGTCGACGCCGCCGTAGGACTCGAAGACCTCCTTGACCACGTCGTACGCGCCCACGCTGACCCCGCCGCTGGTGACGATCAGGTCGGCCCGGCCGAGCTGGTCCTCCAGGACGGCGCGCAGCCGGTCGGCGTCGTCCGGGACGGCGCCGACCCGGTAGGCGATGGCGCCGGCGTCCTGGGCGGCCGCGGTGAGGGCGAAGCTGTTGGAGTCGGCGATCTGCCCGGGGCCGACCGGCTCGCCGGGCTGGACCAGCTCGCTGCCGGTGGACAGCACCACGACCCGGGGCCGCGGGCGGACCTTCACCGCGGGGCGGCCGATCGCGGCGAGCAGGCCGAGCTGGGCGGGGCCGAGCCGGGTGCCGGCCTCCAGCACCCGGTCGCCGGCCGCGACGTCGCTGCCGCGGCGGCGGATGTGCGCGCCCTCGGCGACCGGGCGCAGGACCCGGACCTCCTCGTCCGGGACCGGCGCGGTCATCGCGGCGGCGGCCACCCCGGTGCCGGTGCCGCCGTCGGTCCACTCGACCGGGGCGACGGCCCGGGCGCCGGGCGGCAGCGGGGCGCCAGTCATGATCCGGGCGGCCTGGCCGGGGCCGACCCTGGGCAGCTCGCCGGCGCCGGCGGCGATGTCGCCGACCACCGCGAGCACCGACGGGTAGGTGTCGGTGGCGCCCTCGGTGTCGGCGGTGCGGACCGCGTAGCCGTCCATCGAGCTGTTGTCGAAGGGCGGCAGGTCGCCGTCGGCGACCACGTCCTCGTCGAGCCGGCAGCCCTGGGCGTCGAGCAGTTGGAGCTCGATCGCGGGCAGCGGGCCGACCGCGGCCAGCACGTCGGCGAGGTGCTCGTCCACCGTCCAGAGGCGGGGGGCCGCCGGGGCCGGGTCCGCTCCGGCGTCGCAGCAGGCGCTGGGCGTGGTGCTGTGCTCGGTGGACCCGGTCATCGGCGACTCGCTCTCTGTCGTGGTCGGCCCTGCGTCAGGCCTGCATCTCGGAGCCGACGAACTCCCGCAGCCAGGAACGGAACTCCGGGCCCAGGTCCTCGCGCTCGGCGGCCAGACGGACGATAGCGCGCAGGTAGTCGGCGCGGTCGCCGGTGTCGTAGCGGCGGCCCTTGAAGAGCACGCCGTGCACCTGGCCGCCGTCCGCGGCCTCACGGTTGGTCAGCTCGCGCAGGGCGTCGGTGAGCTGGATCTCGCCGCCGCGGCCGGGCGGGGTCTCCCGCAGCACGTCGAAGACCAGCGGGTCCAGGACGTAGCGGCCGATCACGGCGTAGTTCGACGGGGCCTCGCCGGGCTCGGGCTTCTCGACCAGGTCGGTCACCTGGAAGACGTCCTCGCCGAAGCCGTTCGCCTTGACGGCGGCGCAGCCGTAGAGGTGGATCTGCGCGGGGTCGACCTCCATCAGCGCGACGACCGAGCCGCCGAGCTGCTGCTGCACCTCGATCATCCGGGCGAGCAGCGGGTCGCGCGGGTCGATCAGGTCGTCGCCGAGCAGGACGGCGAACGGCTGGCCGGCCACGTGCTGCTCGGCGACCGAGACGGCGTGGCCGAGGCCCTTCGGGTCGCCCTGGCGGACGTAGTGCATGTTGGCCAGCTCGACGGACTCGCGGACCCGGGCCAGGCGCTGCTCGTCGCCCTTGCGGACCAGCAGCTCCTCCAGCTCGTAGGCGCGGTCGAAGTGGTCCTCCAGGGCGCGCTTGTTGCGGCCGGTGACCATCAGTATGTCGGACAGGCCTGCGGCGGAGGCCTCCTCGACGACGTACTGGATCGCCGGCTTGTCGACGACCGGGAGCATCTCCTTCGGGGTGGCCTTGGTCGCCGGGAGGAAGCGGGTGCCCAGTCCGGCCGCGGGTACCACGGCCTTGGTTACCGGAACTCGGGAGTTGGTCGTCGTCATGCGTTTACCTTACTCAGGCACGTTTTCGCCCGGCAGAGCACAGGCGGACGGCTAGGACAGCACGTCGCGGGGCCCGGCCACGGTGGCTGGCGTATGGGTCGCGACCGGCTGGGCGAGGGGGTCCCTGCCGACACAGGCCGACAGACTACCGGTCTTTCCCGAACCGTCACGCTCGGCGTCCGTTCCGTGATCGGGCGTGCCCGTGGCCGGTTCCGGACGGTCGGTGCGGGAGCGATCGGTCTGCCCGGCCGGCTGCGCGGAGAGCCGCCAGCAGTCGCCGCCGACCGCCCGGGCCGCGACGAGCGCCGCGTCGGCGGCGCGCAGCAGGACGGCCGCGTGGGTGCCGTCCTCGGGCAGCACGGCGATCCCGGCGGCGGCGGTCAGGCCGTTGCCGGCGGCGGGGCGGGCCTCGCGCGGGCCGGAGGACCAGTCCAGCAGCAGGTGCCGGCGGACCGACCAGACCAGCCGCTCGGCGACCTGCGCGGCGCCCTCGGCACCGGTGTCCGGCAGCACCACCAGGAACTCCTCGCCGCCGTACCGGCCGAGGGTGTCGGCCCGGCGGATCTCCATCGCGAGCCGCTGGGCGAGGTCGCGCAGCACCGCGCCCGCCCGGGCCCGGCCGTGCTCGGCGACGACCGCGTCGAAGCCGCTGATGGCCAGCATCAGCACGGCGAGCGGGCGCGGCCCGTCGGCCTGTTCGGTGTGCTCGGCGCGGCGGGCCCGTTCGATCTCCCGGTCCAGGGTGAGCTGGAGGTGGCGGTAGTTCCACACGCCGGTGAGCGGGTCGCAGGAGGCGGTGCGCTCCAGTTCGGCACAGCGCTCCTCCAGTTCGGCGATCCGGCCGCGCAGCCGCTGCGCCCCGGCGGCGGCCCCGGTCCGCTCCCGTCGTCCGCGCAGTCCGAGGACGGCGGCACCGGCCAGTGCGGGGACGCTCAGTGCGGCCAGGGCCTGGACCAGCAGCGGGGTGGTCAATGGGGGGCGCCCCTTCGCGTGTCAGGCTCTGCGCGTCGACGGTGCGCAGGCCAGGAGGATCGGATGAACGAGGATCGGTTGCCCAACGAGAAGAAGCGCCTGAGGACACGGCTGCTGACCGAACGGCGCGAACTGGCCATCGAGGAGCGGGCGGCGGCGGCCGACGCGCTGGCCGGGCACGCCGGGGAGCTGGCCGCCGCGGGCGCCACGGTGGCCGCGTACGTCTCGGTGGGTGCCGAGCCCGGGACGCGGCCGCTGCTGGACGCGCTGCGGGCGCGCGGGGTGCGGGTGCTGCTGCCGGTGCTGCTGGCCGACAACGACCTGGACTGGGCCGAGTACCGGGGGCCGGACGCGCTGACCCCGGCCGGGCGGGGGCTGCTGGAGCCGGCCGGCCCGCGGCTCGGCCCTGAAGCGGTGACGGGGGCCGACCTGGTGCTGCTGCCGGGGCTGGCGGTGGACCGCTCCGGGCTGAGGCTGGGCCGGGGCGGCGGCAGCTACGACCGGGTGCTGGCCCGGCTGGCGCGGGCGGGCGTGCGGCCGGTGCTGGCGGTGCTGCTGTACGAGCACGAGCTGCTGGAGCGGGTGCCGGCCGAGTCGCACGACCGGCCGGTGGACCTGGCGGTCCTGCCCTCGGGGGTGCGCAGGCTCGGCTGAGCCGGGCGGGAACGGTGGGGAACGCGCGGCGGCCCCGCTCCCTCGGGGGAACGGGGCCGCCGGTGGCCGGGCCGTACGGGCGTCAGCCGGTGGTGAGCACCAGCTTGTGCTTGGTGGCCTTCTCGACCGCGTCCGGCGAGTAGGCCCAGGGCAGCAGCTTGCCCTTGAGCCAGAGGTCGGTCTGGTCGTTGTAGTTGTCGTGGAAGGCGTGGCCGGAGGCGCCGCCGACGTTGACCCAGCGCGAGGAGTCGAGGTCGTTCAGGTCGACCACCATGCGCATCGACGGGATCCAGTCCACCCGGTAGCCGGCCGCCGCGTTCCAGCCGGCCGCGTCGACCGCCGCCGAGCCGCCGGAGAGCCGGTACGGGCCGCGGTTGAGCAGCTTGTGCACCACGCCGGAGGCGATCGAGGAGTCGTCGGTGCCGAGGGTCTGCTCGCGCAGCTCCAGCTTGTGCAGGCGGCCCCAGCTCCAGGTGGAGACGTCCTTGCTGAGCAGCGAGGTCAGCTCCTGGCGGGCGTTCTTCATCGCCTCCTGGAGCAGGTTGTCCAGGCCCTTCTGCTCCTTGTGCTGGTCGTCGATGTACGTCCACCACGAGCTGTCGGGCTTCTCCAGCTGCTGGCGCACCACCTCGGTCCAGCGGTCGCCGCCGTCCGGCTGGGCCTTGCCCGGCTCGCGGGTGCCGCACTCGGTGACGATCTTGGTGGAGCTGTCCGGCTTGGTGGGGTCGTCCTGCTGGCGGACCAGCAGGCAGTTGTCCTTGGCCCGCAGGTCGGCCGGGAACTTCTGCCCGAAGGCCAGGATCAGCAGCTGGCGCCAGACGCCGTTGTAGTAGGCGGCGGCGGCCGAGTCGGCGTCCTGGTGGAAGTTCCAGTCCTTCAGCAGGTCCTGGGCCTCGCGCACGTACGGGTCGCTGATCGGCTGCTTGAGCAGCAGCGGGACCAGCGTCTTGGCCATCACGCTGGTGTTGTCCAGCTGGAGGGTCTGCATGTCGTCCGGCGAGATCTTGCCGTTGTTCTTGAGCAGGCCCTCGATCTGGTCGGTGATCTCCTTGGCGCGGGTGCCGTACTCCCAGTCCTTGGTCAGGTTGTACTTGTAGCTCGGGTCCACCACGGCCTGGTTGGCGGTGACGATGTAGCCGGCCGAGGGGTTGAGGCTCCAGGGCAGCGCGGTGAAGGGGACCGGGTCCGCCTTCCACTGGTACGCGGAGTCCCAGCCCGGCGAGGGGACGGTGCCCTCGCCCTTGCCGCGGACCGGGATGGCGCCCGGGGCCTGGTAGCCGATGTTCTTGGCGTCGGCGTAGACCAGGTTCTGCGCGGGGACGGTGAAGTCCTTGGCGGCGGCCCGGAACTCGTCCCAGTTCCTGGCCTTGTCCAGCTCGAAGACGGCGTCCATGGTCTTGCCGGGGCTGAGCGCCGTCCACTGCAGGGCGACGCCGTAGCCGCCGGTGCCGCGGTCGGGGGCGGACTGGCCGTTGGGGGCGTACTTGCCGACGTTCTGCTGCTCGCTGCTCTGGTCGGAGATCAGCGGGGCGCCGGTCTGGGTGGTGCGGACGGTGATGGTGCGGTCCTCCCCGCCGGCGACCTTGATGGTCTCCTTGCGGAGCTCGAACTTCACGTCCTTGCCGTCCACCTGGTACGTGTCCGGGCCGGTGACCTTCTCCAGGAAGAGGTCGGTGACGTCGGCGCCGAGGTTGGTGAAGCCCCAGGCGATGTCCTTGTTGTGGCCGATGACCACGCCGGGCATGCCCGCGAAGGTGAAGCCGGAGACGTCGAACTGGCAGGCCGGGGAGTTGGTCCGGCAGTGCAGGCCCATCTGGTACCAGACCGAGGGCAGGCCGGGGCCGAGGTGCGGGTCGTTGGCCAGCAGCGGCTTGCCGGTGGTGGTGTGCGAGCCGGCGACCACCCAGGAGTTGGAACCGATGCCCTGGCCGGGGCGGCCGAGCAGCTGCGGCATCGAGTCGATCCGGTCGGTCAGGCCCTGCAGCATCGCCTTCGTGGTGGCCGCGCCCTGCGCGGTGGCGGTGCCGGGGGCCGCGCCGGACTGCGGGGAGCCGTCGGCGGGGCGGTAGTTGTCGCCCGCCACGGTGCCGGTCTTCACGATGGTGCCGTTGCGGGCGTACGGGTAGTCCGGGTACAGCTCGGCGATCTTGTCCGGGCCGAAGTCCTGGGCCAGCAGCGAGCGGTCGATCTCCTCCTGGAGGTTCCCGGAGAGGTTCCAGGCCATCGCCTTGAGCCAGGCCACCGAGTCGACCGGGGACCACTGCTCGGGCTGGTAGCCGCTGTTGACGGCGCCGAGCAGGCCGTACTCCAGCGAGGCCTTCGCGCCGCCGGGGTGCTCGGCGAGCCAGGCGTTCACGCCGTCCGAGTAGGCCTGGAGGTACTTCTTGGTCTCCGGCGACAGCTTGGTGTCGAACTCCTTCTGCGCCACCTGCCGCCAGCCCATGGTGCGGATGAAGGCGTCGGTGTCGACCTGGCCGTCGCCGAACATCTCGGAGAGCCGGCCCGCGGTGATGTGCCGGCGGACGTCCATCTCCCAGAAACGGTCCTGCGCCTGGACGTAGCCCTGGGCGCGGAACAGGTCCTCGCTGGTGTCGGCGTACAGCTGCGGGATGCCGTTGGCGTCCCGCTTGACGTCGACGGGCGCGCTCAGGCCCGCCACCTTGACACTGCCGTCGACCTCCGGGAAGGAGGCGCGGACCGCGGAGACCCCGCGGTAGCCGCCGTAGCCGGTACCGGCCACCAGCAGCACGACCAGCACGATCACGATCAGACGGGCGCGCCGGAACTTCTTCGAGCGGGGCATCTGGGTCCTTGCGGTCCTGACTTCGGGGCGGGCGGGCGTGTCCAGGGCCTGCGGCCGTGACAGGGCACCACATTAGGCCGAGTCGGCCGGGCACCGTGAACGGGGGACCAAGCTAAAGATATGGCAAAATGTTAGACTGCGTAACGATCCGCAAGAGGAGCATTGACGACTTCTTAACGGGTCGCCCCACAGCACCACCAGACACCCCGTCCGCCCCTGCCTGCCCGAGGTGCCCCTGCGTGAACGTCTCCCACCTGAACCAGCTCCTGCTCGAGTCCTCCGTGATCCTGCTGTTCGCGGTGGGCGCCGTACGGCTCTCCACCCGATCAGGGCTGCCCAGCCTGCTGATCTACCTGGGGATCGGCGTGGCGCTGGGCCAGAACGGGATCGGCATCACGTTCAACAACGCCGAGCTCACCCAGGTGCTCGGGTACGCGGCGCTCGTGGTGATCCTCGCCGAGGGCGGCCTCAAGACCAGCTGGCGGGAGATCAAGCCGGCGATGCCGGCCGCGACCGTGCTCGCCACCGTCGGCGTCGGCGTCAGCGTGTTCGCCACCGCGGCCGGCGCGCACTGGCTGGTCGGCCTCGACTGGCGGACCTCGCTGCTGCTGGGCGCCATCGTCTCCTCGACCGACGCGGCCGCCGTCTTCTCGGTGCTGCGGATGGTCCCGCTGCCGCACCGGCTCACCGGCCTGCTGGAGGCCGAGTCCGGCTTCAACGACGCGCCCGTGGTCATCCTGGTCGTCGCCTTCGCCACCACCGGGGAACTGGACTCCTGGTACGTCCTGATCGGCACGATCGTCGCCGAGCTGGCGATCGGCGCCGCGGTGGGCCTGGCGGTCGGGAAGATAGGCGCCTACGGGCTCAAGCACGTCGCACTGCCCTCCTCGGGCCTCTACCCGATCGCCGTGATGGCGCTCACCGTGCTCGCGTACGCCGGCGGCGCGCTGCTGCACGGCTCCGGCTTCCTCGCCGTCTACATCAGCGCGGTGATCCTCGGGAACTCCAAGCTGCCGCACGGCCCGGCCGTCCGGGGCTTCGCCGACGGGCTGGCCTGGATCGGGCAGATCGGCATGTTCGTGCTGCTCGGGCTGCTCGTCACGCCCGAGACCATGGGCGACGCGGTGGTGCCCGCGCTGGTGGTCGGCGGGGTGCTGGTGTTCCTGGCCCGGCCGCTGTCCGTGCTGGTCTCGCTGACCCCCTTCAAGGTCCCCGCCCGCGAGCAGGCGCTGCTGAGCTGGGCCGGGCTGCGCGGGGCGGTGCCCATCGTGCTGGCCACCATCCCGGTGGTGACGGGCGCGCACCGGGCCGAGGACGTCTTCAACATCGTCTTCATCCTGGTCGTCGTCTTCACCCTGCTCCAGGGGCCGACCCTGCCGTGGGTGGCCAGGCGGCTGCGGATCGACGAGGGCGACCTGGGCCAGGACCTGGGCATCGAGTCCGCCCCGCTGGAGAAGCTGCACGGGCACCTGCTGTCCGTCGCACTCTCGCCCTCCTCGAAGATGTCGGGGGTGGAGATCAGCGAGCTGCGGCTGCCCAAGGGGGCGGCGGTCACCCTGGTGGTGCGCGAGGGGAACTCCTTCGTGCCGGACAAGGCGACGGTGCTGCGCGGCGGGGACGAGCTGCTGGTCGTGACCACCGACGAGGTGGGCGAGGCGGCGGAGCGGCGGCTGCGGGCCGTGGACAAGGGCGGCAAGCTCGCGGGGTGGCTGAACGGGCGGTGAGGGCGGGGCCGGGGGCCTGGCGAGTTCCGGGCGGGGCCGGCGGGTTCGGCGGGCCCGTGGTGGGGCCGGTGGGTCCAGAGGGGCCGGCGGGCTTGTCGGGCCTGGAGGGCTGGCGTCGTCTACGCGCGTAACTGTATGCTGGTTCGACCACGTCGAATGACCACCGCTAGACCACCCCCAGCATCTGCCTGACGCAGAGTTGGCGCGACCGCTCGGCGGCCGCGGTCCGGCCCCCGGCCACCACGCCGGACCGACCCGGTATCTACCCCGGTCGACGCGCGAGAGGACGACTCTCGGCGCCGTCGGGGCTCCACCATGCCCTGCCGCGCTACCAGGCAGCAGGAAGGACCGACCGTGACGGCGCGCCGAACGGTCGACACCGCCGCGGACCACGCGGCCACCCCCGCAGCCCCGGCCCCCGCCCGCGTCGGGTACGGCGAGCTGCTGCGCACGCCCGGGGCCTGGACGTTCCTGTCCCCCGCCCTCGTCGCGCGGCTGCCGTACGCGATGCTCAGCATGGGCATCCTGCTGCTCGTCACCCAGACCCACGGCTCGTACGGCACCGCCGGTACGGTCACCGCGGTCGCCGCCGTCGCCCAGGCCCTGGTCGGGCCGCAGACCGGGCGGCTCGCCGACCGCTACGGCCAGGCCTCGGTGCTCGTCCCGACCGTCCTGGTGCACGCGGCCTCGGTCGGCGTGCTGATCGCGCTCGCGCTCGGCCACGCGCCCGCCTGGAGCCTGTTCCTGGCCGCCGTCCCGGCCGGGGCGAGCGTGCCGCAGGTCGGCGCGATGGTCCGGGCCCGCTGGGTGGCCAGGTTCACCGCGGACGGCGCCTCCGACGCCTCCGCGGCCCGGGTGAGCACCGCCTTCGCCTTCGAGTCCGTGACGGACGAGTTCACCTTCGTGATCGGCCCGATCCTGGCCTCCGGCATCGCCGCCCTCGCCAACCCGGCCACCGCCCTGGTCGCCGAGGCCGCGCTGACCCTAGTCGGCGGTCTGGCCTTCGCCGCCCAGCGCGGCACCGCCCCGGCCCGGATCGTGCCGCAGCCCGGCACCAAGCGGGTCTCGGCGCTCGCCTCCCCCGGTGTCCGGCTGCTGGCCGGGACCTTCCTCGGGGTCGGCGCGGTGTTCGGCGGCATGCAGGTCTCGGTGAACGCCTTCGCCGACTCGGTCGGGCAGCACGACGCCGGCGGCACCGTGTACGGGATCTTCGCCGGCGGCTCGATGCTGGCCGGTGTGCTGTACGGCGTCATCGCCTGGCGGCGGCCGGTGCAGCAGCGGATGCTGATCAGCTACGCGCTGCTGGTGCTGGGCTGCTCGGTGCTGTGGGCGATGCCCAACCTGGTCGCGCTGACCGTCGCCGGGCTGGTCTGCGGGCTGGCCATCGCGCCGACCCTGATCAGCGGCTACACGCTGGTCGAGACGCTGGTCGCGGACGGGGCCAAGACGGAGGCCTTCACCTGGCTGACCGGCGCCATCGGGCTGGGGCTGGCCGTCGGGTCGATGGCGGCGGGCCGGCTGATCGACGGGCACGGGCCGTCGGCCGGGTTCCTGGTGCCGGTCGCCGGGGCCGGGCTGGGGCTGGTCGCGCTGTTCTCGCTGCGGCACCTGCTGGTGGCGCCGAAGGGCGGGGTGGACACCGGTGCGCGGACCGCGGAGGGCGGGCGGCCGATGCAGCTGGCGGGTGTCGCCGAGGGCTGAGCGGGCGGCGGCCGAGGGGTCGGCGGGCTTGGCCGAAGGCCGGGCGGGCGGCGGCCGAAGGGTCGGCGGGCGGTGACCGAAGGCCGGGCGGGCGGTGGCCGGCGGGCGCTCCGGGGCCGATCTCACACCGGGGGTCGCTGGACTGTTCCAGCGGAATACCGCATCATTGACCATCGTTAGCACTCATCAGGCGAGAGTGCCAGGAGGAAGACAAGTGCCCACGTACCAGTACCAGTGCACCGAGTGCGGCAACGGCCTGGAGGCGGTGCAGAAGTTCACCGACGAGGCGCTGACCACGTGCCCCGACTGCCAGGGACGGCTCCGCAAGGTCTTCTCGGCCGTGGGCGTCGTGTTCAAGGGCTCCGGCTTCTACCGGACCGACAGCCGCTCCTCCTCCAGCAGCTCGGTGGGCGCCGGGTCGTCGTCGAGCACCTCGACGTCGTCGGCCGCGCCCGCGTCCTCCTCGACCTCGTCGAGCTCCGGCTCCTCGGCCTCGGCCAGCCCGGCTCCGGCCGCGAGCTGACCTCGGCGCCGGGCACCGGCCGGGCGGCTCACAGCTCACAGCTCAGGAAGGCCCGTCGGCCCCGCTTCACGCGGGGGCGGCGGGCCTTTCCGCGCTCCCGCCGCACGCTCCGCTCCCGGGCGTTTCAACACCTCGGGCGGGTCGAATTGCCCCGGACGAGTGAACGAAGCCGTCCATCGGGGCGGGTTGTCCACAGGCCTGGGGAAAGGGCTTTCCGAGTTCGCCGGAACCGCTCATCGTGTGGGCATCCGGTCCGCGAGGGGCCGGACCGCCGACACTCCGGAGGTGCGTCGATGACGACCGCGAGCTTCTCCCTTCCCCTGCCGCTCCCGCTGCCCGCGCCCGCCGTACCGCCCCGGCAGGAGCTGCCGAGCTTCCCGCCGATCCGGCGCGGCTGCGGCGGGTGGCACCGCTGGCGCAGCGCGGTGCGGCGGCGGGCCGGGGTGCCCGTCCTGGTGCTGCTCGCGGTGGCGGCGGCGCTGGCGCTGGGGCCCGCGCGGGCCGGGCTGCCGCCGCCCCAGGAGGGCGCGCTGGGCCGTACGGGTTGTCAATCCGGGATCGCGGAAGATCACCCGTGACCAGGGGGCGACTTCGTCGTTCGAGGCGGCATGAAAGGCTTCAAGGAATTCCTGCTGCGCGGAAATGTCGTCGAACTCGCCGTGGCCGTGGTCATCGGCGCGGCCTTCACCAACATCGTCAACGCCTTCGTCAAGGGCGTGATCAATCCGATCGTCGGCGTGTTCGGGACCAAGGACCTCGCGTCCTACAGTTCCTGCCTCAAGGGGCCCTGCGAGGTGAGCGCGACCGGTGAGGTCACGTCCGGGATCCTCATCCTGTGGGGCGGGGTGCTCAGCGCCGCGCTCCAGTTCCTGATCACCGCGGCGGTCGTCTACTTCGCTCTGATCGTGCCCATGAACAGGCTGGCGGCCCGCCGCAAGACCGACGCCGAGAAGGCGGCGGAACTCGAAGCCAAGGAGGTCAAGCTGCTGACCGAGATCCGCGACGCGCTGGTCGCGCCGACGCGCTGACCGGCAGGCGCCGCACGCCCCCGGTCCGCGTTCCTCAGCCCCCCGTTCCCCCGTCCCCGCTCCTCAGTCCCCGTGGTGCGGCGGGCGCTGGCTCAGGTACCAGTCCAGCCCCCGCCCACCGCTCTCCCCCGCCCCGGGGCGGCCGCCCCAGCCCGCGTCGGTGTCGTCGCTGGACTGCTGGTCCAACGGGTCCCGGAAGACCAGTCGGGCCTTGGCCGCCGCGGCCTTACCGGGCTCCCGCACCGCCTCGTCCTGCTCCGGCTGCCGGTCCTTGTCCTGTCCCTGCTCGCTCACGCTGTCCACTCCGTCGGTTCCGTCCCTCCCCTCCAGCCTAAGAGCCCGTGGCACGCCTCGGGCCCCGGTGCGGAGCGCTCCGCGCCAGGGCCCGGGTGAGGGCTCGGCCCACTGGGGCCGGCTGGTCCGTCAGGCGGCTTCGAAGCCCGCGTGGTCGGCGATCTTCTTCAGCTCGGCCAGCGCGTGCTTCTCGATCTGGCGGATCCGCTCGCGGGTGAGGCCGTGCTGCTTGCCCACCTCGGTGAGGGTGCGCTCGCGGCCGTCCTCCATCCCGTAGCGGGAGCGGATGATCGAGGCGGTGCGGTCGTCCAACCGCCCGATCAGGTCGTCCAGTTCCTCGCGGCGGAGCATGACCATCACGGCGTCCTCGGGGGACGTGGCCCCGGTGTCCTCGACGAGGTCACCGAACTGGGTCTCGCCCTCGTCGTCGACCGACATGTTGAGGCTGACCGGGTCCCGGGCCCAGTCCAGCACGTCCTTGATCCGGGCCTCGGTGGTGTCCAGCTCGGCCGCGATCTCGGCCGGCTCCGCCTCGCGGCCCAGCTCCTTGGACTTCTCCCGCTGCACCCGCCGGATCCGCCCCAGCTCCTCCACCAGGTGCACGGGCAGCCGGATGGTGCGGGACTGGTCGGCGATGGACCGGGTGATCGCCTGCCGGATCCACCACGTCGCGTACGTGGAGAACTTGAAGCCCTTGGCGTAGTCGAACTTCTCGACGGCGCGCACCAGGCCCGCGTTGCCCTCCTGGATGAGGTCGAGCAGCGGCAGGCCGCTGCGCGGGTAGCGACGGGCGACGGCGACCACGAGCCGGAGGTTGGAGCGGATGAAGACGTCCTTGGCGCGCTCGGCGTCGGCGGCTATCGCCTCCAGCTCCTCGCGCGTGGCGCCGTCGGGGAGTCCGCCCTCCTCCAGCAGGTGCTGGGCGTACACGCCGGCCTCGATCCGCAGCGAGAGCTCGACCTCCTCGGCGGCATCGAGCAGGGGTGTCCTGGCGATCTCGTCGAGGTACATGCCGACCAGGTCGCGGTCGGCCTCGAGGTTGGTCGGGCGGGCCGCGCGACTCCGGTCGGCCCTGTCGCGAACGACGGCACGGGTGGCCATGCTTGCTCCCTTTGCTGGTGTTGCCGAGGTCTGCCTGCCTGCCTCGTGAGGGCAAGAAGTGCGGGCCCCTGGGGGCTCACACGTAACGATCCAACGAACAGATTCCGGACAACATTCCCAAGTCGCTCAGATTCTTCCCGGCGATGCAGTATCCTGCCGGTTTTCACCCCGGTTCTGGACGCTGGGTGACCGATCGGACACTTCCCGTGCCAT
Organism: Kitasatospora sp. NPDC004799; assembly: GCF_040609095.1. Classification (NCBI taxonomy): domain Bacteria; kingdom Bacillati; phylum Actinomycetota; class Actinomycetes; order Kitasatosporales; family Streptomycetaceae; genus Kitasatospora; species Kitasatospora sp. NPDC004799. Next base: position 428 of record NZ_JBEXJK010000006.1, on the reverse strand, counting down.
CGGGTGACCGTCGCGGGAGCGTTTCCTTCACCCGGCCCACACCCGGCCGTCGCCTACCCGTTGAACCCGCGGAGGGCCGCCGACGTTCCCCGCGCGCACCGCTTCCCGCCCGCCCTCACACTCCGACGCACGCAGGTCCTCCCCACAAACGATGCCGAATCGCTATCACTCCGGCTCTTGCTCGGCGCGGGACACTGGGAAGGTGTCAGCCATGCACCTGACCAACAGCACGACCCGCCTCACTGCGCGTAACCGCAGTCTCCTTCGGGACGCCGCGCTCGCGCTGGGCTGTGCCGCGCTGTTCGGCCTCCTGGCGGCCCTGGTCACCGGCCAGTGGCGCCCGCTGACCCGCTTCGACCAGGAGTGGATCGGCGAACTGCACATCTACGCCCGGGAGCACCGGATCTGGACCGCCGCGGTGCAGACGC
>NZ_JBEXJK010000005.1:0-58702 GCF_040609095.1 Kitasatospora sp. NPDC004799 | reverse complement strand
AGTCGGAGCAGCGGCAGCTCCCCCGGCTGGTCCGTGATCCGGTGGGTGCCCCGGTGGCCGCCCGCCTCCGGGCCCTGCACGCACAGCGCGTCCATCCCGACGGCCTCCGCCGCCCGCGCCTCCGCCGGCGTGGTGACGGTGCCGACCTGCAGCGTGCCGACCGCCCGCAGCGCCGCCGCCTCCTCGGCCGCCGGCAGCCCGAAGGTGTACGAGACCACCGGCACCGGGTCCGCGAGCAGCGCGGCGAGCTTGGCGTCCCAGTCGTCCCGGTCCGGCCCGATCTCCTCCGGCAGCGTCACGCCCCACTGCTCAGCTTCGGGCCGCAGCCGCTCCCGGTACGCGGCGACGGCCGCCGCGTCCCCGGGCGGGCCCGGCACGAAGAGGTTCACCCCGTACGGCCGGTCGGTCGCCTTCCGCACCGCGGCGACCTGCTCGGCCAGCGCCTCCGCGCTCCGGTAGCCGGCCGCCAGGAAGCCCAGCCCGCCGGCCCGGTTCACCGCCGCCACCAGCTCCGGGGTGGAGGCCCCGCCCGCCATCGGGGCGCCGATCACGGGGACGGCGAGCTCGTCGAGGCGGACGGTCCGGACGGTCATCGGGCGCTCCTCACACTGCGGGCACGGAACACTGCGGCGGGACACTGCTGCGGGCACGGAACGCCCCCACCCTACGCTCGGCGGATCAGCCCCCGCCGCCGCGCCTCCCGCACCGCCGCCGTGCGCGAGTCCACCCCCAACTTGGTGTAGATGTGCACCAGATGGGACTTCACGGTGGCCTGGCTCAGGTGCAGCCGCTGGCTGACCTGCTGGTTGGTCAACCCGTCCGCGACCAGCCCCAGCACCTCGGTCTCCCGGGCGCTGAGCGCCGCCGCCGGCGTCCGCATCCGCTCCAGCAGCCGGTCCGCCACGCTGGGCGCCAGCGCGCTGCGCCCGGCCGCGGCCGCCCGAACGGCCTGGGCCAGCTCCTCCGGCGGCGCGTCCTTGAGCAGGTAGCCGGTGGCGCCCGCCTCCAGGGCCGGCAGGGTGTCCGCGTCGGTGTCGTACGTGGTGACCACCAGCACCCGCGGCGCACCCGCCCGGGCGGTGATCGCGGCGGTGGCCTGCGCCCCGTTCATCGCCGAGCCGGGGCCGAACTGGAGGTCCATCAGCACCACGTCCACGCCCGGCTCCGCGGCCAGCTCGACGGCCCGCTCGGCGGTGGCCGCCTCCGCCACGATGGTGAAGTCCGGCTCGCCCTCCAGCACCGCCCGCAGCCCGGCCCGCACCACCGGGTGGTCGTCCGCGATGAGCAGCCGGATCACTGGCCCGCCTCCGGGGCGACCGGCAGCTGCACCGCCACCGTCGTCCCCTCCCCCGGCGCCGACTCCACCGTGAAGCCGCCGCCGAGCGCCCGCGCCCGGGCCCGCATCGACGGCAGTCCGAACCCGCCGTCCCCGCCGGTGCGGCCGGCCACCGCCGCCGGGTCGAACCCGGCCCCGTCGTCGTACACGTCCAGTGCCACCTCACCCTCCATGTAGCTGAGCGTCACCTCGGCCCGCGAGGCCCCCGCGTGCCGGACGACGTTGCCGAGCGCCGACTGCGCGATCCGCAGCAGCGCGACCTCCTGCGCGGCCGGCAGCCGGAACGGGTCACCGGAGACGTGCAGCTTCACCGGGGGGCCGCTCTGCGCCGTCGTGGTCGCGCAGAGCCGCTCCAGCGCGACCGGCAGCGGGTCGCCGTCCAGGGCCGGCGGGGTGAGCGCCCGGACGAACCGCCGGGCCTCGTCCAGGTTGTCCTGGGCGGCCTGCCGGGCCTGCTCGACGTACCCGGCGGCGGCGTCGGTGCGCTCCGGCAGGGCCCGCTGCGCCGCCCGCAGCAGCAGCTGGATGGAGCTGAGGCTCTGCGCGAGGGTGTCGTGGATCTCCCGGGCGAGCCGCTCGCGCTCGGCCAGCACCCCGGCCGCGTGGTGCGCGGCGGCGAGGTCGGCGCGGGCGGCGGTCAGCTCGTCGATCAGCCGGCGCCGCTCCTCGCTCTCCCGGTACAGCGCCTGGTAGCCGAGCACGGTGGCGGTGGCGACGGCCGCGCCCAGCGCGGGCCCGATCGAGGCGGCGAAGCCGAAGCTGTGCTGGTGCCAGGACCACGCGGCGATCGACGCGGCGGCGGTCAGCCCGACGGCGACCAGCCCCCCGCGCCGGCCCAGCAGGTGCAGCTCCAGGAAGTACAGCGGGAACGCCAGCCAGACCCCGTCCTGGGTGGCGATCAGCACGCCCGCCCAGGTGATGCCGAGCAGCGCCAGCCAGAGCGCGGCCGCCCGGCGCGAGCGGCGCACGGCGGCCAGCTGCGGCCCGACGGTGTAGACGGCGGCCATCGCGGTGGCCGCGGCGACGACGGCGGCCGGATCGCCGCCCCGGTCGACGAGGACGGCCCGGGCGACGGCGAGCGCGAGCAGGCCCGCCACGAGCAGGTGCAGGCAGACCTGGAGGACGCGGGCGACGGGGGTGGTTCTGGATCGTTCGGTCGCCATCCGTCCAGCCTAAGTTCTGCGCCCGGCGCCCGGCATCAATCAAAAGGTTGAACTCGGTCTCTGCCCTTTGATGCCCAGGATGCAATCCCCGGCGCGATGCCCCGGGGCCCCCTCCTCCGGGACGGTGGAAGCGTCGGGAAACCACCCACGGAAAACCGGCCGCGGAAGCACCCGCGGAAACCACCCACACGGGAAAGGCCCATTGTGTTCGTCGCCTGGAGGGACCTGAGGTTCGCCAAGGGGCGGTTCGCCCTGATGGGGACCGTCATCGTGCTGATCACCGTGCTGGTCGGCCTGCTGTCCGGGCTGACCGCCGGGCTCGGCCGGCAGAACATCTCCGCGATCACCGGCCTGCCCGCCGACCACCTGGTCTTCGGCAAGCCCGCCGACGGGCAGAAGCTCTCCTTCACCGACTCCCAGGTCACCCCCGAGCAGTGGCAGGCCTGGGCCCGCGAGCCCGGCGTCACCTCCGCCGAGCCGCTCGGCATCACCACCACCAAGGCCGCCGCCGGGCAGCGCACCGCCGCGCTCTCCGTCTTCGGCGTCCAGGAGGGCTCCGGGCTCGCCCCGCAGGGCACCCGGATCGCCCCCGGCCAGGCGGTGCTGTCCCGGACCGCCGCGGAGGACCTGGGCGGCCTCGCCCCCGGCGCCGGGTTCACCCTGGCCGGGCACCCGCTCACGGTCGCCGCCGTCGAGGGCGACGCCGCGTACAGCCACACCCCGGTGATCTGGACCGGCCTCGGCGACTGGCAGCAGGCCGCCCCCGGCGGCGCCGGCCACGCCACCGTCATCGCGCTCAGCACCGCGAAGGGCGCCGACCTGGCCGCCGCCGACGCCCGCCACGGCACCGAGACCCGCACCCGGGACGACGCGCTCACCGCGATCGGCTCCTACACCTCGGAGAACGGCTCCCTCCAGCTGATGCGCGGCTTCCTGTTCGCCATCTCGGCCCTGGTGATCGGCGCGTTCTTCACCGTCTGGACGATCCAGCGCAGCGGCGACATCGCGGTGCTGAAGGCCCTCGGCGCCTCCACCCGCTACCTGCTGCGCGACGCCCTGGGCCAGGCCGTCCTGCTGCTGGTGGGCGGCACGGTCGTCGGCACCGCGATCGCCCTCGGCGCCGGCTCGCTGATCGGCTCCGCCGTCCCCTTCGTCCTGGACGCCCCGACCCTGCTGCTGCCCGCCGCCGTCATGATCGCCCTCGGCGCGATCGGCGCGGCCCTGTCCATCCGCCGGATCACCTCCGTCGACCCGCTGACCGCCCTGGGGAGCGCCCGATGAGTTTGACCCTCGACCGCATCACCCTCACGTACCCCGACGGCGACGGCCGGCTCACGGCCCTGGACGAGGTCTCGCTGACCGTCCCCAAGGGCTCCCTCACCGCCGTCGTCGGCCCCTCCGGCTCCGGCAAGTCCAGCCTGCTGGCGGTGGCCGCCACCCTGATCACCCCGGACTCCGGGCAGGTCGTGGTCGACGGCACCGACACCACCGGCCTCGGCCGGGCGGAGCTCACCGCGCTGCGCCGCACCAGGATCGGCATCGTCTTCCAGCAGGCCAACCTGCTGCCCTCGCTCACCGCCGTGGAACAGCTGCAGGTGATGGCCCACCTCGACGGCCGCTCCCCGCGCACCGCGCTCCCCCGGGCCCTGGAACTCCTGGACGCCGTCGGCCTGCGCGACCAGGCCGCCCGCCGCCCGCACCAGCTCTCCGGCGGCCAGCGCCAGCGGGTCAACATCGCCCGCGCCCTGATGAACGATCCCACGGTGCTCCTGGTGGACGAGCCCACCAGCGCCCTCGACCACGAACGCGGAGCCGCCGTCCTGGAGTTGATCACCGACCTCACCCACCGCCGGGCCACCGCCACGGTGCTGGTCACCCACGACCGCACCCACCTGACGGCCGTCGACCAGATCGCCGAGGTCCACGACGGGAGGCTGACCCTCCCCGCCGCGGCGGTGTGAGCTACTTCTTGGCGATGAGCACGTCGTCCACCGAGAGCGTCACAGCGGCGCCGATCGACTCCGGCAGGGTGAACGTCTGCCCGGGGTGGTGGACGGCATGCACTCGGTACTCACCGTCCTGCGGGTCGGTGAGCACCATGACCTTCAGGTTCTTGCGGTCGACGATGACGTAGACGGGCACTTCTGCTTCGGCGTACAGCACCGGTTTGACCTTCAGGTCAACCAAGTAATTCGACGACGTCACTTCCAGGACGAGCCTGAAGATCACAGGGTCGTAGCAGTTGCGCTCGATCAAGTGGTCGGCATAGTCGGCATCGACGATCGACATGTCCGGGATCGCATAGTCCGACGGGCCGCCGGGCAACCAGAGGCCGATTCCCTGAATCAGTCGGGTCGTCTCGCCATGGAGACCTGCCACGAGGAACGGCAGGCTGACGCTGGTGAGCGAGTCACCGTGCTGACCGCCCGGAGGCGGCGTCACTGTGATCTGTCCTCCGAGGATCTCGACCCGATGCCCCACAAGCTGCCTGGAGAACAGCTCGGCGGTTTCGAGCAGCGTCATCTGCTCGAAGGGCTCTTCCACTGCTGCGGCGGACATGGAGTTCCTCCGGGCTGCCGATGTCGAGACCATCATCGTAGAGCCCGGTCACCCTTCGGCGACCGATCCTCAGACCTCACCCGAACGAGTGGTTTAGCCCCTACCGGGACCGGAGTCGCAGGGCCGAGGGCTCCGGGTCGGCGGGCTTCTCCTCGCCGGCCCACAGCGAGCGGACGTGGCTGAGGTGGCGGGTCATGCAGGCCTCGGCCCCCGCCGAGTCGCCGGCGAGCATCAGGTCCAGCAGCTCCAGGTGCTCCTCCGCCGAGGAGACCAGCTCGCCGCGCTCGTCGAGCCGGTTGAGGCCGTACAGCCGCGAGCGCTTGCGCAGGTCGCCGACCACCTCGACCAGCCGGGTGTTGCCGGCCAGCCCGAGCAGGTCCAGGTGGAACTGGCGGTCGGCCTCCAGGTAGCCGATCAGGTCGTGCTTGCGGGCCGCCGCGACGATCGCCTCGGCCTGCGGGCGCAGCCGCTCCAGCTGCTCCTTGGTGGCGGTGCGCGCCACCCGGCCGACGGTCGGGACCTCGATCAGGGCGCGGATCTCGGTGTAGTCGTCGAGATCCCGGTCGGTCAGCTCGGTGACCCGGAACCCCTTGTTGCGGACGGCCTCGACCAGGCCCTCGCGGGCGAGGTCGAGCATGGCCTCGCGGACCGGGGTCGCGGAGACGCCGAAGTCGGCGGCGAGCGCGGGGGCGGAGTACACCACGCCGGGGCGCAGTTCGCCGGAGATCAGGGCCGCCCGGAGCGCGTGGGCGACCTGGTCGCGAAGCCGCTCCTGTACGGAGATCAGGGTGCGGGATTTGAGGTCGGCCATGGTGTTCCTCCGGATGGGTGCAGAACACCAGCGTACAATGTCACGTTACGTTGCGTGCGCGACAGCCGGTGATTCCCGCAGCCCCAACACCCGCCCCCGGCACGCCGAATGCCATGGTGACAGTGGCCGTCGGCCGTGACAACCGGCCGACGGCACACGATCCTCAGCTCCGTACGGAGGGCTACGCCCGGCGGAACTGGCCCACCAGCGTGGTCAGGCTGGCCGCGCCGTTCCCGGCCTCGAGGCCCCGCCGGAACGCCTCCGCCAGGACGGCCGGCAGCGCGCCGTCCACCCCGGAGTCCTCCGCGGTGTGCCGGACGTGCTCGATGCTGGCCAGTGCCATCGCCAGCCGGTCGACGTCCCCGCGGTGGTCCCCGGCGGTGATCCGCGGCGCGTAGAACGCCTGGAAGCCGGGCATCGAGGCGGCGGTCGAGGTCAGGTACGGCAGGAACTCCTCGGCCGAGATGCCGTTGGCCTCGGCGATCGCCGTGGCGTGCAGGTAGCCGACCATCGAGGACCAGAACAGGTCCATCTGGATCTGGTAGTACAGCTGCGCCAGCCCGGGGTCGTCGCCCCGGTAGTCGGCCCCGGTGAGCACCTCCAGGGCGGCCCGGTGCCGCTGGAACAGCTCGACCGGGCCGCTGTAGAAGGTGGACGACTCCGGGCTGCCGATGCCCGAGGGCGGCGTCTGCACCCCGCCGGTCAGGTGCCCGGCGCCGCGCTCGGCCAGCCAGCGGGCGGCCTCGCGGGCCCGCTCAGGGGTGTCCGAGCTGAGGTTCGCGACCACCTTGCCCCGGAGCGCCGGTTCGACCGACTCCAGCACCTTGAACACCGCGTCGTAGTCGGTGAGGCTGAGCACCACCAGCTCGTTCGCCGCCACCGCCGCCTCCGCGTCGGCCGCCTCCCGCGCACCCCGGGCGACCAGGCCGTCGGCCCGCCCGGCCGTGCGGTTCCACACCGTGACGGCGTACCCGGCGTCCAGGAACGCCCCGGCCATGGCCTGCCCCATCGGGCCGAGCCCGATCACCGTCACGGATCGCTTCGACTGCTGCTCCACGGGCATGCGTCTTCCCCTCCACCAGCACGAATCGCTAGAACGAACGCTCTACTCAGAGCGCCGGAGCTGACGCTAGCACAGGACTGGAACGAACGCTCTACTCAGAATCTCGGCTAGGATCGCGCCGTGACGACGCCCGAGAGAACCTCCGCGAAGAGCGACGCGAAGCCGACCACGACGCCCGGCGCGAAGGCCGAGGCGAAACCCGGCACCCGCGAGCGGATCGTCCGGGCCACCTCCCGGCTGCTGCAGCGCCAGGGGTACGAGGGCACCGGCATCAAGCAGATCTCCCGCGAGGCCGAGGCCACCCTCGGCTCCGTCTACCACTTCTTCCCGGGCGGCAAGCAGGAGTTGGCCGCCGAGGCGATCCGGCACGGGGACGAGGAGTTCGCCGTCCTGCTGCGCGCCGGGCTTGACTCCTCGACGGACCTCGGCGAGGCGATCACCACCTGCACCCGGATGCTCGCCGAGGAACTGCGCGCCTCCGACTGGCAGGACGGCTGCCCGATCAGCAGCACCGCGCTGGAGACGGTCGGCCGGGTGCCGGTGATCGAGGCGGCGGTGACCGAGGCCTTCGCCCACTGGCACGCCATCGTGACGGAACGGCTGCGTGCCGGCGGCATCGGCGAGGAGGACGCCCGCGAGCTGGCCGGCACCGTGATCAGCGCCCTGGAGGGCGCCGAGCTCGCCGCCCAGATCGCCCGCAGCGAGCAGCCGCTGCTGGTCACCGGCAAGCACCTGGCCCGCCTGCTCGCCTCCTACACCGACGGCCGGGCCTGACCGACCGGGCCCACACACCGGCCCAGCCGTCGGCGCCGGCCGCCCGGAAGACACCAGCCGCTCGGAACACCGGCCGCCCGGAAACACGCGGAGCCGGCGCAGCGGGGGATCCCTTCCCGCTGCGCCGGCTCCAGTCTCACAACTCCCAACCACGGCCAGGAGTAACGGACTTGTCGATCGAAATCGCACTGTACGACGGCCGCCCGAACAACGGCCGCCGCAGCGCCCCGACCCTGCTGCACCTGTCCACCGACCACGGCGCCGGGCTCGCCGACTGCGCCGCCACCCCGGGCAGTTGGCTCGCCTTCCTCGGCGACTGAACCAGCCGGGGCGGCGAGCCGGCCGGGGCGGCTGAGCCGGCCAGGGCGACCGAACCGACCGGGGCGGCCAGGGCGACCGGGCGGCTACCCCCGCCGGTACACCTCCGCCGCGACCGCCAGGTCCTGCCAGGCCATCCCGACGCTCTTGAAGAACCGCGGCCGCCCGTCCGGCACCGGCGCGTCCCCGCGCACCAGCTCGGCGAGGTTCCACAGCTGCCGCCCGGCCACACCCGCCATCAGCAGGTCCCCGGCCTCCCGGCCCGCGACCGTGCGTGCCTCCACGTAGAGCTCGGCCCGTTGGACCAGCAGCTCGTCCACCTCCCGCGCGTCCGGCTCGTGCGAGCCGACCGCCGCCACCGCCGCGTGCGCGGGCACCAGCGCGCCGTCGAACAGCGGCGTGCGCGCGGTGGTGCAGCAGACCACCAGGTCGGCGTCCCGGACCGCCCGCGGCTCGCCGACCTCGGCCGTCAGCCCGAGCTCCCGCCCGTACGCCGCCAGCGCCCGGGCCCGTTCGGCGTTGCGCGCCACCACGGTGAGCCGCCGCAGCGGCCGGACGGCGAGCAGCGCGTCCAGGTGCCCGTACGCCTGCGGCCCGGAGCCGAACAGCACCAGGTGCTCGGCCTCCGGCACCGCCAGCCGCCGCAGCGCGGCGACGGTGACGGCGGGCGTGCGCAGGGCGGTGAGCGCGGCGCCGTCCAGCAGGGCGAGCGGCTGCAGGGTGGGCCCGTCCAGCAGCAGGTAGCTCCCGGTGATCCGGGGCAGTCCGGACGACGGGTTGGCGGGCGCGACCCCGGCGATCTTCACGCCGGCGTACGGCCCGGCGGCGGCCGGCATCATCAGCAGTTCCCCGGCGGGCACCGGTACCGCCGACCGGGCGGGTGCCGCCTCCGGGTCGAACCCGTCCAGCAGCACCCGCTCGATCGCCCCCACCGCCCCGGCGGGCCCGACCCCGCCGGTGCCCGGCACGGCGTACTGGAGCGGCACAACCGCCCTGCCGGGTACCACGGTTGGCATGAAAGCCGGCACAGCGGCCGGTACAGCGGTCGGCACCGAGGCCGGCGCGGCGGAGGTCACAGCAGGAACCCCGCTCCCAGCTCGTCGTCCGGCTCCAGGACGAAGCCGTGCTCGCCGGTGCGGAAGGCCGTCCCGCCGACCTCGGTGACCACGCCCTCGCCCCGCGGGTCGCCGCCGGCGAGGAACCGGCCGGTGAACACCGTCCCGATCACCGACTCGTGCCGCAGCGGCTCACCGGGGGCCAGCCGCCCCTCGGCGGCGAGCACCGCGAGCCGGGCGGAGGTGCCGGAGCCGCAGGGCGAGCGGTCGATCTGCCCGTCGGCGAAGACGGTGACGTTGCGCTGGTTCAACACCCCGTCCTCCGACGGGAGTTCGTCGTACAGCACGACCCCGTACACGCCCGAGAGACGGGCGTCCGTCGGGTGCGCGACCGCGTCGGAGCCGGCCAGCGCCGCCCTGATCTCCCGCCCCACGGCGGTGAGTTCGGGCAGCCGAGCCGGTTCCACGGCGAGCCCGAGGGCGGCCGCCGGCACCGAGGCGTAGCAGGCGCCGGAGTGCGCCACGGCGACCTCCACGGTGCCGCGCGAGGTCTCCACCGGCAGCTTCAGCGCGGTCACCCGGCTGGGCACGTTGCGGAAGGTCACCCCGGTGGTCCGCCCGCCGCTGCGGTGCACCAGGGCGGTGACCCGGCCGGACGGCACGTCGATCCGCACCCGCGCCACGCCGTCCGCCGGGGCCGCCACCAGCCCGGAGTCCACCGCCCAGGCGCCGAGCGCGATGGTGCCGTGCCCGCAGGCGGTGGAGTAGCCGTCCTTGTGCCAGAACAGCACGCCCAGGTGCGCCTCGTCGTCGTCCGGCGGCACCAGGAAGCCGCCGTACATCCCGGCGTGGCCGCGCGGTTCCCGGCTGAGCAGCTGCCGGACGTCGTCCAGCGCGCTGGGCCGGGGCGCGGTCGCGCTGCCGCCCGCGCCGAGCGCGATGGCCCGGCGCTCGGCGACGGTGTCGCCGGGGATCGGCGGCACGCCGTCCAGCACGATCCGGAACGGCTCGCCGGCCGTGTGGTAGTCGACCGTCCGCACGAACATCAGAGCGCACCTCCGCCCGGCAGCACGCTGACCGTCCGGCTGACGGTGTAGAAGTCCAGGGCGGCCTGGCCCTGTTCGCGCTCGCCGTGGCTCGCGCCCTTGGCCCCGCCGAAGGGCAGGTGGAAGTCGACGCCGCTGGAGGGCGCGTTGACCCGGATCATCCCCGCGTCCAGCCGGTCGGCGGCGGCCAGCGCCACGTCCAGGCTGCGGGTGTGCACCGAGGTGGAGAGGCTGTGCGGGGTGTCGTTGGCGAGCGCGACGGCCTCGTCCAGGTCGGCCGCGGCGTGCAGCACCGCGATCGGGCCGAAGAACTCCTCGCGCGCCAGCGGGTGTTCGGCCGGCACCTCGGCGAGCAGGGTCGGCTCGACGTACCAGCCGGCCCGCTCGGGCACCCGGCCGCCCGCCAGGACCACGGCCCCGGCCCCGACGGCCGAGGAGACGGCACCGGTCAGCCGCTCCCGGGCGGCGGCGTTGATCACCGGCCCGCAGACCGCGTCGTCGACCGCCGCCAGCGCCTTGACCAGCGCCTCGCGCAGCGGCTCGTACGCGGCACCGACCGCGATCACCCGGCTGGTGGCGGTGCACTTCTGCCCGGCGTACCCGGCGATCGCCGCGGCGATGTGCCCGGCGGCCTGCGCGATGTCGGCGTCCGGCAGCACCAACGCGGCGTTCAGCCCGCCGAGTTCGGCCTGCACCGGCACCCCGCGCTCGGTCGCGGCCCGCACCACGGCCCGGCCGACGCCGGTCGACCCGGTGAAGGAGACCACGTCCACCGACTCCACCAGCGCCGCGCCCTCCTCGGCCCCACCGGGCAGCACGGTGAACACGTCCTCGGGCAGCCCGGCCAGCTCCGCCAGCCGCAGCGCGCAGGCCGTCGCCTCGGGCGCCGGCTTGAGCACCACCGCGTTGCCGACGGCCAGGGCCGGCGCGGCCTTCCAGGTCGGGATCGCCAGCGGGAAGTTCCACGGCGCGATCAGCCCGGCCACCCCGTACGGGCGGCGGCGGGTGAGCAGCAGTCCGGGCCCGGCGGCGGTCTCGTGCACCGCCCCGGAGGGCGCGTACGGCGCCTGCGCGTAGTAGCGCCAGATCGCCGCCGTGCGGGCGACCTCGCCGAGCGCCTCGGCCGACGGCTTGCCGACCTCGCGCACGATCAGCGCGGCCAGCTCGTGGGCGTGCGCCTCCACGGCGTCCGCGATCCGGCCGAGCGCCGCCGACCGGGCGCCCGCCCCGGCGGCGAGCCAGTCGCCCTGCGCCGCCCGAGCCCGCCCGACGGCGGCCCGCACGGCCTCGGCGCCGGGCTCCTCGACGGCGACCACGAGGTCGTCCGGGTCGGCGGGGTTGTACGAGGTGATGGTCACGGCCGGCAGCCCTTCGGTGGAGGTACGGGAACGGGGTGGGAGGGGGTCAGAGCAGGAAGCCCGCCGGGAACGGGTCGCTCGGGTCGAGGAAGTACTGGGCGGTGCCGGTGATCCAGGCCCGCCCGGTGACGGTGGGCACCACCGCGGGCCGCCCGGCCACCTCGGTCTGCTCGACCAGCCGCCCGGTGAAGGTGGTCCCGATGAAGGAGTCGTTGCGGAAGTCCTGTCCGAGCGGCAGTTCGCCGCGCGCGTGCAGCTGGGCCATCCGCGCCGAGGTGCCGGTGCCGCAGGGCGAGCGGTCGAACCAGCCGGGGTGGATGGCCATCGCGTGCCGGGAGTGCTCGGCGGTGGAGCCGGGGGCGAGCAGCTGGACGTGGTGGCAGCTGTGGATGGACGGGTCCTCCGGGTGCACCGGCCGGTCCGGGCCCGCGTTGATCGCGTCCATCATCGCCAGGCCGGCGTCCAGGCTCTCCTGCTTGCGCTCGCGCTCGAAGGGCAGCCCGAACTCGGCGAGCGGCAGGATGGCGTAGAAGTTGCCGCCGTACGCGAGGTCGTAGGTCACCGTGCCGTAGCCGGGCACCTCGACCTTGCGGTCCAGGGCGACGGAGTAGGCGGGCACGTTGCGGATGGTCACCGCCTTGGCGGCGCCGTCCTCGACGTGCACCTCGGCGACCACCAGCCCGGCCGGGGTGTCCAGCCGCACGGTGGTGACCGGCTCGACCACCGGGACCATCCCGGTCTCGACCAGCACGGTGGCGACGCCGATGGTGCCGTGCCCGCACATCGGCAGCAGTCCGGAGACCTCGATGTAGAGCACGCCGAAGTCGGCGTCCGGCCGGGTCGGCGGCTGGAGGATCGCGCCGCTCATCGCCGCGTGGCCGCGCGGCTCGTACATCAGCAGGGTGCGGAAGTGGTCCAGGTGCTGCTGGAAGTGCACCCGGCGCTCGGCCATGGTGGCCCCGGGGATGACGCCGAAGCCACCGGTGATCACCCGGGTCGGCATGCCCTCGGTGTGCGAGTCGACGGCGTGGAACACGTGACGGCTGCGCATGGGTACAACTCCTGTACAGGTTCGGAGGGTGGGGGTGGGCCGGGCCGACTGCCGCCGCAGCCGGCCCGGAGGCCAGGAGTCGCGCGGGTGTCAGACCAGGCCGTCGGCCAGCGCCTTCTCGGTGGCCGCGCGGACGGCCGCCTCGATCTCCGGGGAGAGCGGCTGGCGCGGGGCGCGCACCGGGCCGCCGGGGCGCCCGGCGATGTCCATGGAGAGCTTGATGGCCTGGACGAACTCGGTCTTGGAGTCCCAGCGCAGCAGCGAGTGCAGCGACTTGTAGAGCGGCAGCGCGGTGTCCAGGTCCTTGGCGACGGCGGCGTCGTAGAGCGCCACCGAGGCGGCCGGCAGGGCGTTCGGGTAGCCGGCGATCCAGCCGACCGCACCGGCGAGCGCCAGCTCCAGCAGCACGTCGTCGGCGCCGATCAGCAGGTCGAGGCCGGGGGCCAGCTCGGCGATCTCGTACGCCCGGCGGACGTCGCCACTGAACTCCTTGACGGCGACGATCGAGCCCTCGGCGTGCAGCTGGGCGAGCAGCGCGGGGACGAGGTCGACCTTGGTGTCGATCGGGTTGTTGTACGCCACGATCGGCAGGCCCGCCTTGGCCACCTCGGCGTAGTGGGCGCGCACCGAGGCGTGGTCGGCCCGGTAGGCGTTCGGCGGCAGCAGCAGGACGGAGCCGGCGCCGGCCTCGGCGGCCTGCTCGGCCCACCGGCGGGACTCGCCGCTGCCGTAGGCGGCCACGCCGGGCATGACCCGGGAGCCGTCGCCGGCCGCCTCGACGGCGACCTCGACGACCTTGGCGCGCTCCTCGGCGGTGAGCGTCTGGTACTCGCCCAGCGAGCCGTTGGGGACGACGCCCTCGCAGCCGGAGTCGATCAGCCAGCGGACGTGCTCGGCGTAGGCGTCGTAGTCGACGGAGTGGTCCGGGCGCAGCGGCAGCGTGGTGGCGACCATGATGCCGCGCCAGGGACGGTTGGTGTCGTGCTGGGTGATGGACACATGAACTCCTTGATGAGGTGTGACATTTTACAAGAGCGGGCAGGCCGGAGACAAGGTCCCCGGCCCACCGCTCGACGGCCGTCCGTCGAGCGGGCGTGACGCGTCCTCCGACGGCCGGCCGCTACGCCTCCGGCCCCGACTCCGGCCCCGGCCCCGCCGCCAGTTGGGAGAGCGGCACCGGGCAGCCCAGCGGCCGCCGGTCCGGCCCCGGCTCACCCGAGCCGGCCAGGCAGGCCACGGCCGGACCGCACATCCGGCCCTGGCACCAGCCCATCCCGGCCCGGGTGAGCAGCTTGACGGTGCGCGGATCGCCCGCGCCCAGCTCCTCGACGGCCTCCCGGACCGCCGACACCGGCACCTCCTCGCACCGGCAGACGTCGGTGTCCGGGCGCAGCCAGCCGGTCCAGCCGGGGCCCGGCCGGTGGGCGGCGGCCATCAGCTCGGCGAAGGCCCGCAGCCGCGAGCGGCGGCGCAGCAGCGCGGTCGCGGGCGACTCCCCGGCCACCGCGTGCGCCGCCAGCTCGCCCTCGGCGAGCGCGAGGTCCGCGCCGCCGACGCCGTTGGTCTCCCCCGCCGACCAGAGGCCGGGCACGCTGGTGCGCAGCCGGGCGTCGACCTCCAGCGCGACCGCGCCGTCCGGCCCGGTCCTGGTCCGCGCGCCCAGTTCGGTGGCCAGGTCGATCTGCGGCAGCAGGCCGTGGCCGACGGCGAGCGCGTCGCAGTCGATCCGCCGCCCGGTGCCGGGCACCGGCCGCCAGTCGGCGTCCAGCCGGGCCACCGTGACGCCGGTGACCCGGTCCGTCCCGTGCGCCTCCACCACCGCGCTGCGCGGGCGCAGCCGCACGCCGTGCCGCAGCAGCGCACCGCCGTGCCCGGCGCCCTCGACCAGCTTGCCGGGCACGCCCGCCAGCACGCCGGGGCGCCGCGCGTACCCGAGGTAGCCGGTGGCCTCGACCACGGCGGGCACCTCGGCCCCGGCGGTGACCAGCGAGGAGGCCGCCGCGAGCAGCAGCGGGCCGCTGCCGGCCACCACGATCCGCTTCCCGGGCAGCACCAGTCCGGCCTTGAGCATGGCCTGGGCACCGCCCGCGGTGACCACCCCGGGCAGGGTCCAGCCGGGGAACGGCAGCTGCCGCTCGTACGCGCCGGTGGCGAGCAGCACCGACCGGGACCGGACGGTGGCCCGGTCGGTACTCTCCGGCCCGCGGGTGACGTGCACCGCGAAGCCGACCCCGGTGCGCTCCAGCGCCCACACCTGGTGCCCGGCCCGGAAGGCGGCCCGCCCGGCGCGCTCGTGCGCGGCGAGCCGCTCGGCCAGCCCGGTGTAGGCGGACCAGTGGTGGTGCAGCCGGTCCGGCCGGGCCGCGCCCAAGCCGGGCGCCGGGTGGCGGTAGTACTGCCCGCCGGTGCTCGGCCCGCCGTCCAGCAGGGCGCAGCGCAGCCCGAGGTCGGCGGCGGTGACGGCGGCGGCCAGCCCGGCCGGGCCGGCGCCGACCACGACGAGGTCGTACGGCCGGGAGTCGGCCGGGGAGTCAGACGGCGAGGTCGGCACGGCCGTGGCCCTCCTGGGTGGTGACGGTGGTGCCCGGCTCGGCGGGGAGCAGGCAGGTGCGCTGGTTGGGGCGGCCGTCCACGGTGGCCAGGCAGTCGAAGCAGGCGCCGATCCCGCAGAACGCCCCGCGCGGCCTGCCGCCGACCCGGGTGGTGCGCCAGGCGAGCACGCCGTCGGCCCAGAGCGCGGCGGCGATCGACTGCCCGGGCAGCGCGGGGACGGGCCGCCCGTCGAACTCGATGTGGTGGGCGGGCCCGGGCTCGGCCTCGACCAGCCCGGCGGGGGTGCGGCGGCGCATCGGCGGCTTCTCCAATCCAGGACGGAATCTCAACAGTGGGACCAGCGGGGCTCGGGCCGTCAGCGGGCCGTCAGCCGGCCGTCACGCGGCCGGGAAGCGGTCCGCCCGGAACGGCGCGAGGTCCAGCTCCGGCCGCTTGCCGGTGAGCTGCTCGCTGATCAGCAGCCCGGTCGCCGGGGCCAGCCCGATGCCGGCCCCCTCGTGCCCGCAGGCGTGGTACAGCCCGGGCACCCGGGGGTCCGCCCCGATGGCGGGCAGGTGGTCCGGCAGGTACGGGCGGAAGCCCCGGTAGGTGCGCATCACGGTGACGCCGGCGAGCACCGGGAACAGCTCCGCGGCCTGGGCGGCGAGCCGGCGCAGCACCTCCTGGGAGAGCGTGCGGTCGAAGCCGACCCGCTCCCGGCTGGCGCCGATCAGCACCGGGCCGCCCGGGGTGCCCTCGATCACGGCGGAGGTCTCCAGCCCGGCCGAGCCGCTGGCCACGTTGGCCACGTAGTCGGCGGCGTAGACCTTGTGCCGCACGACCCGCGGCAGCGGCTCGGTGACCAGTACGAAGCCGCGCCGGGGCAGCACCGGCAGGTGCACCCCGGCCAGCGCGGCGATCTCACCGCCCCAGGTGCCGGCCGCGTTCACCACGGCGCCGGCCGCCAGCCTCCGCCGGTCGGTCCGCACGCCGCGCACGGCGCCGTCCGGGCCCCGGTCGACGGCGGTGACGCTCTCCCCGGTGATCAGCTCGGCGCCCAGCCGGCGGGCCTCGCGCAGCAGGTGGGCGGCGGCGAGGGCGGGCTGGACCTGGGCGTCCTGCGGGTAGTGGAAGCCGCCGGCCAGGCCCTCGGCCAGGTGCGGCTCCAGCTCGCGCAGCCGCTCGCCGGGCACCTCCTCGGCCTCGACCCCGACGGCCCGCTGCCCGGCGGCGAAGGCCCGCAGCGCGTCCTGCCCGGCGGCGGTGGAGGCGACCACCACGCCGCCCTTGGGCTCGTACTCGATCGCCGGGCCGAGCCGCTCGGCGAGTTCGCGCCAGAGCCGGGTGCTGAGCAGGGCGAGGTCGAGCTCGGGGCCGGGCTCCTTGTCGGAGACCAGCAGGTTGCCCTCGCCCGCGCCGGTGGTGCCGCCGGCCACCGGCCCGCGGTCCACGACGGCGACGGCGAGCCCGGCGCGGGCGGCGTAGTAGGCGCAGGCGGCGCCGACCACACCGGCGCCGACCACGACGACGTCCAGGGGAGGTCTCTCGGTCTTCAGCACGCCAGTAATATGTCACATGCCATGCGACCTGCCAAGACCGCCCCCGAACCCGGGAGCGCCCCGACCAGCGGAAAGCCCCGGCCCACCGCTCGACAGAGCGACGGACCGGGGCTCGGGGCTCCCTCAGCGCTGAGGACAGGCCCTACCGGCTCAGGTGATGTCGTCCATCTCCTCGCGGCGGGAGGCGGGCACCGCCGGGCCGGCCGCCGGAGCCGTCGAGGCCCGGACGGACTCGGCACCCGCCACCGGCTGCACCGAGAGGTCCAGCTGCGAGGCCTCCTCGTCGTCCAGCCCGGCGTCCGGGTTGCGGCGCGCCTTGCGCTTGTCGTTGAAGAGCGCGATCGCCACCGCGATGAAGTACAGCGCCCAGATCGGCATCGACAGCAGCAGCATGCTGAACGGGTCGGCGCCCGGAGTGGCGAACGCGGCGAACACGGTGATGGCCATGACCGCTCCGCGCCACCAGCCGAGCAGCCGCTTGCCGGTCACGATGCCGACCAGGTTGAGCATCACCAGCAGCAGCGGGAACTCGAAGGCGAAGCCGAAGACCAGCACCATCCGGGTGGCGATGTCGAAGTAGTCCTCGGGCGGCAGGATCGGCGTCGTGTCCGTCGGGGTGAACGAGATCAGCATCTCGACCATGGTCGGCATGACCAGGATCGCGGCGCCCACACCCGCCAGGAACAGCGGGGCGCCGCAGGCCATGAAGATGATCGCGTACTTCTTCTCGTGCTTGTGCAGGCCGGGTGCCACGAAGGCCCACACCTGGTACAGCCAGACCGGGACGGCCGCCACCACGCCCGCGGTCAGCGCGACCTTCAGCATCCAGTTGAAACCGGCGGTGAGGCCGATGTTGGACACCTGGGCACAGCGCCCGTGGTACTGGTCCGCGTCGATCTTGTTGTCGCACTGCGGCAACGGCTGGAGCAGGAAGTGCTCGATCTGCTTGTGGTAGATCGCCGCGACGACCGCGAACAGCACGATCGCCAGGACCGACTTGACCACGCGGTTGCGCAGTTCCCGCAGGTGGTCGGCGAGGGCCATCCGCCCCTCAGGATCCTTTGACGCCTTCGGCGCCTTGGAGAGCTTGCTCAACCCCGGTCCTCAACTCGTGCGTGGGGGCCCGCCGGTCGACGGGCCTCCGAAGTCGCGTGCGTCACGTGCGCCGCGCTCAGTGCGGCCGGTCGCCGTCGGGCGCGGAGGCCCCGGCGGCGGACTCGGTCACCGGACGGGCGGTGGCCGACGCGCCCGGAGCCGCCTGGACGGTCCGGCCCGCGGCGCCGTCCACCGGAGCGGGAGCGGGACGGGCCGGCTGCTCGGACGCGCCGTCCGAACGCATCGCCTGCGCCTCGCTCTTCAGGATCCGCATCGACTTGCCCAGCGAGCGCGCCAGGTCCGGCAGCCGCTTGGCTCCGAACAGCACGATGGCGAGAACCACGATCAGCACGATCGCGGTCGGCGAGATGCGCATGCGCGACCACCTTCAGTCATGGCGGCCCGACGGGCCGTCCGCTGCGGATGGTAACCGCTGCGGATGACGCCACGACGACGGCCGCCCGAACAGGACAGCGGCCCCCGGTACGCGGTTCAGGAGCCATCTGAGAGCGTAACCCGCCCTCACCCGCGCGCAGCAGCCCCCGTACCGCCGAAGGCCCGACCGTGCTATGCGGCCCGGGAGCCGGGCACCGCCTCCGCCAGGTCCTCGGCCGCCGCGGCCAGCGCCCGCGAGGCCCGGTCCACACCCGCGGCCAGCGCCCGCACGTCCAGCCAGAGCCGGATCGCGAGGACCCCGAGGACCAGCAGGCCCGCGGTGGCGAGCAGGACGGCGGCGACGAGCATCCAGGACATGCGCCCCACCCTATACGGGCGGTACCGGCCTCAACCCTCCGCCGGGACGAGCCGCATGGTGCGCACCCCGGCCCCGGTGAGCGCCTCGACGATCTTCTCCCCGGCCGGCTTGCGCACCGCCGCCCCGCACCGCGGGCAGCCGAAGCTGTAGTGCGCCTGGCCCGGGGTGCGCCCGAGCGTCAGCCGGAAGTCCTCGGCCGGGAGCTCCACCTTCTCCCGGCACTCGGAGCAGTACACCTTGAATCTGGTCCCGGGTTCCACCGCTCAGACCCGCCCCTCCCCGTAGGCGGCCAGCGCCTCCCGCGCGGCCGAGCGCGCCTGCTCGGCCAGTTCGGGCGGCGAGACGATCCGGCCGTCCCGGCCCAGCCGCAGCGCCAGCGGGCGCAGCTGGGAGGGGTCGGCGCTGCGCAGGGTGATCCGCAGCCCGCCGTCGGGCAGTTCCTCGGCCCGGTCGTGGGTGTAGTACTCGGCCACCCAGCGCCCGCCGGAGGAGACCTCGACGACCACCTCGGGGTCGTCCGCCGCCGGGTTGACCAGCCCGCCGCTCAGGTCGCGCGGCTCGCGCCGGGGCGGGTCGGCCGGGACGTCCAGGACGCGGATCTCGGCGACCCGGTCGAGCCGGAACATCCGGTGGTCCTCGGAGGTGCGGCACCAGGCCTCGAGGTAGGTGTGGCCCTCGGTGAGCAGCCGGATCGGGTCGACCTCGCGCTCGGTCATCCCGCCGCGCCCGTGCGAGTAGTAGCGCAGCCAGAGCCGGCGGCCCTCGCTGAGCGCGCGGTCGATGTCGGCGAAGACGTGGCTCTCCGCCTCGAAGGTCACGCCGACCCGGGCGCTGCCCTCGGCGCTCTCCCCGGCCGCGTTCTCGATCTTGGCGACGGCCCGGGTGAGCGCCTCCCGGTCCCCGGCCCGCAGGCCCGGCAGCCCGGCCACCGCGCGGGCGGCCACCAGCAGCGCGGTCGCCTCGTCGGCGGCCAGCCGCAGCGGCTGGGCCACGTCGTCGACGTTGTGCCACCAGATCCGCTCGCCGTCGGTGTCGATGTCCAGCAGGTCGCCGCCGCGGAAGCTGGTGCCGCACATCGGCAGCACGTTGAGGTCCGCGATCAGCTCGCGCTCGCTGATCCCGAACGCCCGGGCCACCTCGGCGACCTCGGCCCCGGGCCGCTCGCGCAGGTAGGTGACCAGCGACAGCATCCGTCGCGTCTGGTCGATGGCGTTGCTCACGCGCCTTCTCCTTCAAGCCCCGCGACCGCCCGCAGCCGGTCGACCACATCCGCTCGCAGCTCCTCCGGCCCGAGCACCAGCACGTCCGGCCCGAACTCGGCCAGGTCCGCGCCCAGCCCGTTGCCGTACGGGATCTCCAGCTCGTCCCAGGCGTCGTCCACCCGGGTGCTGGCCAGCGCCTTGGTGCGCAGCGGGAAGCCGGCGCCCCGGCGGACCCGGACGGTCGCGGTGGCGGTGGCCCCCTCCCCCGCGAACTTCGCCACGGTGGCCCGGACGTCCACGTGCTCGGGCACGGTGCCGAGGAAGGCCCCGGACCTCGCCTTCACCCGGCCGGTGATCCGGCTGAGCCGGAACACCCGGGCGTCGCCCCGGTCCCGGTCGTACCCGGCCAGGTACCAGTGCCCGCGCCAGCACTCCAGCGCCCACGGCTCGACGCTGCGCTGCTCGACGGCGGCGGCACCGGCCTTGCGGTACTCGAAGGTGACCGGACGGCGGTCCCGGGCGGCGGTGAGCAGCGGCTCGAACGCGGCCTCCCGGGCCGGGATGCGCGGCTCCAGGGCGGTCCGGCCCTCGGCCTCGGCGAACGGCACCCCGGCCGCCCTCAGCTTCTGCAGGGCGCCGCTCGCCGCGCCGGACATCTTGGCCTGCTGCCAGACCCTGGCGGCCAGGGTCAGCGCGGCCGCCTCCTCGGCGTCCAGCGCGATCTCGGGCAGCCGGTTGCGGTCGGCGCGGGCCAGGTAGCCGAGCTCCCCGTCCAGCGTGCTCTCGTCGACGTCGATCACCAGGCCGAGCTCGCGCAGGTCGTCCTTGTCCCGCTCGAACATCCGGTTGAAGGCGTCCTCGCTGCTGTTCTGCCAGGCCTCGCGGTACGCCTCGACGGATTCCCGCAGCTCCTTCTTGGAGAGCGGACGTCTGGTGTTCATCAGGCACAGGGCGAGATTCATCAGCCGCTCTGCCTTGGCGATCGCCATCGCTGACCCTTCCGGTGTGCCGCGCCGCGCGCGGGGTGCGCCAGCCGGGCGATCACCACCCGGCGGGACCGACCGTACCGGTAGCGGTACGCACGGCAAAAGCCGCGTCCGCGAACGCCCCCGGACACGCCCGTGGGCCGGGCCCCCGGAGGGGTCCGGCCCACGGTCACGACGGGCTCAGACGGCCAGCAGGTCGACCACGAAGATCAGGGTCGAGTTGGCCGGGATGAGCGGCGACGGCGACTGGGCGCCGTACGCCAGGCGCGCCGGGATGGTCAGCTCGCGGCGGCCGCCGACCTTCATGCCGACGACGCCCTGGTCCCAGCCCTTGATGACGCGGCCGGCGCCCAGCGGGAAGCGGAACTCGTTGGGGCTCCGGTTCCAGCTGGCGTCGAACTCCTCGCCGGTCTCGAAGGTCACGCCGACGTAGCGGACGCTGACGTTCTGGCCCTTCTTGGCCTCCGCGCCGTCGCCCACGACGATGTCGCGGATCTGCAGCTCCGTCGGGGCGTCGCCGATCGGGAAGTCGATCTCGGGCTTCTCGTTGAGGTTGACGCTCACAGTCCCTCTTCTCACATTCGCTTGCCATCACGACCAAGCGGCGGACGCCCGCACCCGGTCCGTTCTCCCCGGACCACGGTACGGGCGTCCGCCGCCCGAACGGGCCCGGCCACGCGGCCGGACCCGAAGGTCACACGTGCACCATTGTCACCCGAAAAGCGGATCAGCCCTGACCGGCGTCCAGGATGTCCACCACGAAGACCAGCGTCGCGCCGGGCGGGATGTCGCCCTGGCCCTTGTCGCCGTAGCCCAGCGAGGCGGGGATCACCAGCTCGACCCGGCTGCCCACGGTCTGGCCCTCCAGGCCCTGGTCCCAGCCCTGGATGACCTGCTGGCCGCCGACCGGGAAGGTGAACGCCTGGCCCTTGCTGAGCGAGGAGTCGAACACCTTGCCGCTCGAGAACAGCGCGCCGGTGTACTGGACGACGACCTTCTCGCCCTTCTCCACCTTCGGCCCGGTCCCCTTGATCAGGACGTGCGTCTTCAGCTCGGTCGGGTCCTTCGCCCCGGCCACCGGGGTGATCTCGGCCGGCTTCTTGCCGTTGTCCTTGACCTGCGGGAAGTCCGCCGGCGGCGGGGTGACGGTACCGCTCACCACGGCGTCGGGCGCGTTGGCGTTGCGGATGTCGATCACGAAGATCAGGTCGTCCTTGGCGCCGATCGACATGTCGGCCTTGCCCTGGGAGCCGAACGCGGCGGCCGGCGGGGCCACCACCAGCAGCCGGCTGCCGGCCTTCTTGCCGATCACGGCCTGGTCCAGGGCCGGGATCAGCGCGTCGGTGCCGGCCTGGAAGATCTGCGGCTTCCCGTTGGCGTCGTACGAGCTCGGGATGTCCTTGCCGGTGTTCCAGTCCTTGGCGGTGTAGTCCACCGAGGTCCAGGAGTTCTTCTCCACCTTGGCGCCGGTGCCCTCGGTGAGCACCTTGACGACGAAGGAGCCGTCCGAGGCCTCGCCCGGCACCTGGATCTCGGCCTTCTTGCCGAAGTCGCCGGCGACCGTCGGCAGCACCTTGGCGCTGTCCTTGATCGGCGGCACCGGCTCGGCGCTCGGCGTGGGCGGCGCGCTCTTGGCGGCGTCCGGCTTGGCGGCGGCGGTGTCCTTGGAGTCGTCCTTGTTCACCATGTAGAGCGTGATGCCGCTGCCGACCAGCAGCACGGCCAGCACCGTGCCGAGGATCACACCCAGCTTGCCGACGCCGGGCGGGTTCTCGTCGTACCCGGCCTCCGAGGTGTCGCTCTTGCGCACGTTGGAGGCGAAGATCTGCGGGGCGTCGTCCGTCTTCGTCCCGGCCGCGGCGCGCGGCGCGGCGCCGGGCTCCGCCCAGCCGGCCTGCTGCGCCAGGATCGCCGGGGGGACGACGATCGACTCGCGGTCCCCGCCGACCGGGCCGCCGGGGCGAGAGGCGGCCGGGTCGCCCGCGGAGCCGCCGTTCGCCGCGGTGCCGGCCCCGCCCGGGCTCGGCGTCTTCTCAGTCATGACTCCCCATCCATCTCGCCACGAGGTCTTCCAGGTCTGCGCCCGGCGTGGGCACGCCGGCCTGCGGTCGCACCGCCCGCCCCGGACCTCGGCACCGGGCGGCGCCTGCCACAGTGCGTGGGCAGTATGACAGCTCAGGATGAGGGCGGACGCTTCGCTGTACGAGCGTCCGCCCAAGCGTACGGAATCCCCCTGCTGAGTTCCTAGACCGCTTCGAGGATGTCGATCACGAAGACCAGGGTCGAGTTCGCCGGCACCGCGCCCTGCGCCTTGTCCTGGTAACCGAGCGCCGGCGGCACCACCAGCAGCACCCGGCTGCCCACGGTCTGCCCGACCAGCCCCTTGTCCCAGCCCTCGATCACGCTGCCGGTGCCGATCTGCACGGCCTGCGCGCCGCCGTGCGTCCAGGAGGCGTCGAACTGCTGGCCGTTGGCCCACAGCACCCCGGTGTACTGCACCACCAGGGTCTGCCCGCTCTTGACCTGCTTGCCCTCGCCCTTGATCAGCACCGCCTGCTGGAGGTCGGTGGGCGCGGCCTGCCCGGCCGGGACGGTGATCGTCGCCGGCGCCTTGCCGTTGTCCTTGACCTGCGGCAGCGTCGCGGCCGGCTCGGTCATCGTCCCGCTCAGCGTGGAGTCCGGCGGCAGGCTCTCCATGACGTCCAGCACGAACACCACCGTGTCGCCCTTGTCGACGCCCAGCTGGCTGGAGCCCTGCTCCCCGAAGGCGGCCGCCGGCGGGGCCACCACCAGCAGCCGGGTGCCCACCTTCTTGCCGATCACGCTCTGGTCCAGCGCCGGCACCAGCTGCCCGCTGCCCGCCTGGTAGAGCTGCGGCTTGCCGTTGGCGTCGTACGAGCTGGGCAGGTCCTTGCCGGTGGTCCAGTCCTTGGCGGTGTAGTTGACCGTCACCCAGTCGCCCTTGTCGACGGTCGCGCGCTCGCCCTCGCTGACCGTGTTCACCACGAACTGGCCGCTGGGCTGCTGGCCCTCGGGGATGGTGATGGTGGCCTTGCTGCCGAACCCGCCACCCGAAAGAGTGGGCATCGGCGACGCCTCGCCGACCGGCGACGGGACCGTCGGGGCGGCGCTCGCCGGGGACGGCGAGGCCGGGCCGGCCGCCTTGGGGGAGCTGCTGCAGGCGACCGCGAGCAGCAACGGCAGGGTGAGAAGCAAACCGGCGGTGCGGCGCACGGTGGTCCTAACTGTCGGTCGAAGTCGGCTCTCCTGACTCGACGGACAGCGTATGCCCGGCATGCGGCCGACCCCGGTAGACACCACCGGGGCCGGCCGCCGCCTTGATCACACCGCTCCGATCGCCCCGTCCGGGGCTACATCCCCGCGATCAGCTTCTCCACCCGCTCGTCCACCGAGCGGAACGGGTCCTTGCACAGCACCGTGCGCTGCGCCTGGTCGTTCAGCTTCAGGTGCACCCAGTCCACCGTGAAGTCCCGGCGCTGCTCCTGCGCCCGGCGGATGAAGTCCCCGCGCAGCCGGGCCCGGGTGGTCTGCGGCGGGATCGACTTGGCCTCGAAAGTCTTGAGGTCGGTGGTCACCCGCTGCGCCTGGCCCTTGTTCTGGAGCAGGTAGAACAGGCCGCGGCGGCGGTGGATGTCGTGGTACGCGAGGTCGATCTGGGCCACCCGCGGGTTGGACATGCTCATCTGGTGCTTCTCGCGGTAGCGCTCGATGAGCTTGTACTTCATGATCCAGTCGATCTCCTGGGCCACCCCGTCCAGCCGCTCGGTGCGGACGGCCTCCAGGGTGCGGCCCCAGAGGTCGAGCACCCGGCCGACGGTGCCGGTGTTGATGCCCTTGCGGTCCGCGAACTCCAGGGCCTTGGTGTAGTACTCCTCCTGGATGTCCAGCGCGCTGGCCTCCCGGCCGTTGGCGAGCCGCACCTGGTGGGTGCCGGTGAGGTCGTGGCTCACCTCGCGGATCGCCCGGATCGGGTTCTCCAGGGTGAGGTCGCGCATCACCACGCCGGCCTCGATCAGCCGCAGCACCAGGTCGGCCGAGCCGACCTTGAGCAGCGTCGTGGTCTCGGACATGTTGGAGTCGCCGACGATCACGTGCAGCCGGCGGTACCGCTCGGCGTCCGAGTGCGGCTCGTCCCGGGTGTTGATGATCGGGCGCGAGCGGGTGGTGGCGGAGCTGACGCCCTCCCAGATGTGCTCGGCCCGCTGGCTGACGCAGTACACCGCGCCGCGCGGGGTCTGCAGCACCTTGCCCGCGCCGCAGATCAGCTGCCGGGTGACCAGGAACGGGATCAGCACGTCGGCCAGCCGGGAGAACTCGCCGTGCCGGGCCACCAGGTAGTTCTCGTGGCAGCCGTAGGAGTTTCCGGCCGAGTCGGTGTTGTTCTTGAAGAGGTAGACGTCCCCCGCGATGCCCTCCTCGTGCAGCCGCCGCTCGGCGTCCACCAGGAGCCCTTCGAGGATGCGCTCGCCGGCCTTGTCGTGCGTCACCAGTTCGACGACGTCGTCGCACTCCGGGGTGGCGTACTCGGGGTGGGAGCCGACGTCGAGGTAGAGGCGGGCGCCGTTGCGCAGGAAGACGTTGCTGCTGCGGCCCCAGGAGACGACCCGGCGGAACAGGTACCGCGCCACCTCGTCCGGCGACAGCCGTCGCTGCCCGCGGAACGTGCAGGTCACGCCGTACTCGTTCTCCAGCCCGAAAATCCGGCGGTCCATGAGCACTCCATTCTCTGTCGGAGCTGTCCGAAACCGCCTCCACGACGACTGGGCCGCCGCAGGGGCACCGGGGTCCCGCACGACGGCGGCAGGGCCGCCGTACGGGACTCCGCAGGCACTGCTACACCGGCGTACCGTCCGCCGGGTTGTCCTCGTCGTCCGCCTCGGCGGACTGGTCCCCGTCGAGCAGCCGGCCCAGCTGGTTGCCCAGGATCCGCTTGAACTTGCGCTGCTGGAACCGCTGGCGGTCGAGGACCGCCACCTCCAGCTGCTCCGGCGTGAGGCTGCGCGGGCTGCCGCCGTTGGGGTCGCGGGCGAGCGAGTCCACCGCGACCTTCACCGCCTCGGTGAGGCTCAGGCCGGCCCGGTGGCGCTGGCCCAGGTAGTTGCCGATGGAGTCGGCGTTGCCGCCGACCACGACGTAGTTCTTCTCGTCCACGACCGAGCCGTCCGGCGTGAGCCGGTAGATCTGGTCGTTGTCGGCCGTGCGGCCGACCTCGGCCACGATCAGCTCGACCTCGTACGGCTTCTCGCCGACCGAGGAGAAGATGGTGCCCAGGGTCTGGGCGTACACGTTGGCCAGGCCCCGGGCCGTGACGTCGGCCCGGTCGTAGGAGTAGCCGCGCAGGTCGGCGTAGCGGACGCCGCCGATGCGCAGGTTCTCGAACTCGTTGTAGCGGCCGACCGCCGCGAAGGCGATCTTGTCGTAGATCTCGGAGACCTTGTGGAGCGCCCTGGAGGTGTTCTCCGCGACGAAGACGATGCCGTCGGCGTAGGTGAGCACGACCACGCTGCGGCCGCGCGCGATGCCCTTGCGGGCGTACTCCGCGCGGTCCGCCATGGCCTGCTGGGGCGAGACGTAGAACGGTGTCGACACCGGCGGTCGTCCCTTTCGTGAGGTGGTGGCTAGATCAGCGGGGCCTGCGGGCCGTTGGGCCGGGTCAGGCGCTCGTCGGTGATGGCCACGGCGACCTCCGTGACC
This sequence comes from Kitasatospora sp. NPDC004799, assembly GCF_040609095.1. Lineage (NCBI taxonomy): Bacteria > Bacillati > Actinomycetota > Actinomycetes > Kitasatosporales > Streptomycetaceae > Kitasatospora > Kitasatospora sp. NPDC004799. Next base: position 32,325 of record NZ_JBEXJK010000005.1, on the reverse strand, counting down.
TCCGCCTCGGTGAGCCGGCGGAAGCCGTCCTCGGTGATCAGCGAGACGATCGGGAAGATCTTGCGGGCGAGGTCCGGGCCGCCGGTGGCGGAGTCGTCGTCCGCCGCGTCGTACAGCGCCTGGACGACCATGGTGACGGCCTGGTCGGCCGTCAGGTCCTCGCGGTAGAGCTTCTTCATCGAGCCGCGGGCGAAGACCGACCCCGAGCCGGTGGCGGTGAAGCCGCGCTCCTCGGAGCGCCCGCCGGTGACGTCGTAGTTGAAGATCCGGCCGCGGCCGAGGTCCAGGTCGTAGCCGGCGAACAGCGGCACCACCGCGAGGCCCTGCATCGCCATGCCCAGGTTGCCCCGGATCATGGTGGTGAGCCGGTTCGCCTTGCCCTCCAGGGAGAGCGTGGTGCCCTCGATCTTCTCGTAGTGCTCCAGCTCCAGCTGGAACAGCCGGACCATCTCGATCGCGAGGCCCGCGGTGCCGGCCACGCCGACCGCGCTGAACTCGTCGGCCGGGAAGACCTTCTCCATGTCGCGCTGGGCGATCACGTTGCCCATGGTCGCCCGGCGGTCACCCGCGATCACCACGCCGCCGTCGAAGACCGCGGCCACGATCGTGGTCCCGTGCGGGGCCTCGACCACGGCCCCCTCGGGGAGCCCGCGGTGGCCGGGGACCAGCTCCGGCCGGTGCTCGGCGAGGAAGTCGATGAACGAGGACGACCCCGGGGTCAGGAAGGCAGCCGGTAGACGCCCGGTGCCACGAGTGTTGGCTTCCACACGATTCCTTCCAGGTAGCTTGAAGCGCGCGCTGCCCGCACCCTACCCGCCCGACGATCACTGTCCACGGGTGGAGGTGCCGGTGCCGGACGGCCGGGCGGTGCTCGCCGCCCGGCCGCCCAGGACGGTCGCGACCGTGAATTCGGAATTCCGCTGCCGGACTACTGCCCGCCCTTCTGGACGAATCCGCGCACGAAATCCTCGGCATTCGACTCGAGGACCTCGTCGATTTCGTCTAGCACCGCGTCGACGTCGTCGCTCAGCTTTTCCTGGCGCTCCTTGAGGTCCTCGGAATTCTGGCTTTCCGCGGCCTGCTCCTCGACCTCCTCGGAGGAACGGTTCGCCCGCTGCTGGCCGCCGCCGGTGTCCTTGCCCGCCATTTCCCTCACCCCGCTCGATTCGTCTGGCACGGTTGGGTCGCTGCTTGCTGCACCGACCCTATACACAAGGTGCGACTGCCGCTCCCGGTTTGCCGGTGGCGCTTCCTGTCCAACACCCGCTGCCACCCCGGATGATTCCCATTCGGCGGACGTTCACCCATGGTGATCGAAAAGTTACCCGCCGGACAGCACCCGGAGCAGGTCCTCGGCCGTGCGGCAGCGGTCCAGCAGCTCCTTGACGTGGTTGCGGGTGCCGCGCAGCGGTTCCAGGGTGGGCACCCGCTGCAGCGAGTCCCGGCCCGGCAGGTCGAAGATCACCGAGTCCCAGGAGGCCGCCGCGACGTGCTCCGCGTACTGCTCCAGGCAGCGCCCGCGGAAGTACGCCCGGGTGTCCTCCGGGGGCTTGGAGACGGCCCGCTCGACCTCCTCCTCGGTGAGCAGCCGCTCGAACCGCCCGCGGGCCACCAGACGGTTGTAGAGGCCCTTCTCGGGCCGGACGTCGCTGTACTGGAGGTCGACCAGGTGCAGCCGCGGGTTGTCCCACTGCAGGGCGTCCCGGCTGCGGTAGCCCTCCAGGATCTCCCGCTTGGCGACCCAGTCCAGCTGGCGGGAGAGCGACATCGGGTCGCGCTCCAGCCGGCCCAGGACGTCCTCCCAGCGCGCCAGCACGTCCACGGTCTGCTCGTCCGCGTCGGTGCCGAAGCGGTCCTCGACGTACTTGCGGGCCAGTTCGAAGTACTCCAGCTGCAGCTGGACGGCGGTGAGCCGGCGCCCGTTCCGCAGGGTGATCAGGTGCTTGAGGGTCGGGTCGTGGGAGACCCGGTGCAGGGTGCGCACCGGCTGGTCGACGGCCAGGTCGGCGGCGATGAACGAGTCCTCGATCATCGACAGGACCAGCGCGGTGGTGCCCAGCTTGAGGTAGGTGGAGATCTCGGAGAGGTTCGCGTCCCCGATGATCACGTGCAGCCGGCGGTACTTCTCGGCGTCCGCGTGCGGCTCGTCCCGGGTGTTGATGATCGGGCGCTTGAGCGTCGTCTCCAGGCCGACCTCGACCTCGAAGTAGTCCGCCCGCTGGCTGAGCTGGAAGCCGTGCGCCGAGCCGTCCTGGCCGATGCCGACCCGGCCGGCGCCGGTGACCACCTGGCGGGAGACGAAGAACGGGGTGAGGTGGCGGACGATGTCGGCGAACGGTGTCGCCCGCTTCATCAGGTAGTTCTCGTGGGTGCCGTAGGAGGCGCCCTTGTTGTCGGTGTTGTTCTTGTAGAGGTGGATGTTCTGCCCGTTGGGCAGCTCCAGCGCGCGCTGCGCGGCGGCCGCCATGATCCGCTCGCCGGCCTTGTCCCAGAGCACGGCGTCGCGCGGGTTGGTCACCTCGGGCGAGCTGTACTCGGGGTGCGCGTGGTCCACGTAGAACCGGGCCCCGTTGGTGAGGATGACGTTGGCGAGGCCGATGTCCTCGTCGGTCAGCTGGCTGGCGTCCGCGACCTCGCGGGCCAGGTCGAACCCCCGTGCGTCGCGCAGCGGATTCTCCTCCTCGAAGTCCCAGCGGGCCCGCCGTGCCCGGTGCATCGCCGCCGCGTACGCGTTGACGATCTGGGACGAGGTGAGCATGGCGTTGGCGTTGGGGTGCCCGGGCACGGAGATCCCGTACTCGGTCTCGATGCCCATCACGCGCCGTACGGTCATGCGGCCCTCCTTGCCCGGTGCACCGCCCCCGACGGGCGGAGCACGCTGACGTACCGCCGAACAAACACCGACGCCGGGCCTCTGCCCGCGCACGGTGGGTCGAGCCTAGAACCCGGCGCCGAGCGGCGGGCCCGGAGACGCGCCGTCCGGCTGCGGGGCCGCGAGGCGCCACAGCCGGACGGTGTGCGTACAGCTCCGGGGACCGCTGCCGGCCCGGACAACCGCGTGCGTTACAGGTACTGCCCCGTGTTGGCGACAGTGTCGATGGAGCGGCCGGACTCGGCGCCCTGCTTGCCGGTGACCAGCGTGCGGATGAAGACGATCCGCTCGCCCTTCTTGCCGGAGATGCGGGCCCAGTCGTCCGGGTTGGTGGTGTTCGGGAGGTCCTCGTTCTCCTTGAACTCGTCCACGCAGGCGGCGAGCAGGTGGGAGACGCGCAGACCGCGCTGACCGTGGTCGAGGAAGTCCTTGATGGCCATCTTCTTCGCCCGGTCGACGATGTTCTGGATCATCGCGCCGGAGTTGAAGTCCTTGAAGTACAGGACCTCCTTGTCACCGTTGGCGTAGGTGACCTCCAGGAAGCGGTTCTCCTCGGTCTCGGAGTACATCCGCTCCACCACCGACTGGATCATCGCGGCCACCGTGGCCTCGACGGAGCCGTCGTGCTCCTTGAGGTCGTCCGGGTGGAACGGCAGCGAGTCCTTGAGGTACTTGGAGAAGATGTCCTTCGCGGCCTCGGCGTCCGGGCGCTCGATCTTGATCTTGACGTCCAGGCGGCCGGGCCGCAGGATCGCCGGGTCGATCATGTCCTCGCGGTTCGAGGCGCCGATGACGATGACGTTCTCCAGGCCCTCCACGCCGTCGATCTCGGCGAGCAGCTGCGGGACGATGGTGTTCTCCACGTCCGAGCTGACGCCGGAGCCGCGGGTGCGGAACAGCGACTCCATCTCGTCGAAGAAGACGATGACGGGCGTGCCCTCGCCCGCCTTCTCCCGGGCCCGCTGGAAGACCAGGCGGATCTGCCGCTCGGTCTCGCCGACGTACTTGTTGAGCAGCTCGGGGCCCTTGATGTTGAGGAAGTAGCTCTTCCCCTGGGGGCGGCCGGTGACCTCGGCGACCTTCTTGGCCAGCGAGTTGGCGACCGCCTTGGCGATCAGCGTCTTGCCGCAGCCGGGCGGGCCGTAGAGCAGCACGCCCTTGGGCGGGCGCAGCTCGTACTCCTTGAAGAGGTCGGCGTGCAGGTACGGCAGCTCGACCGCGTCGCGGATCAGCTCGATCTGGTTGCTCAGGCCGCCGATCTGGCGGTAGTCGATGTCCGGGACCTCCTCGAGGACCAGCTCCTCGACCTCGGACTTCGGCACGACCTCGAACACGTAGCCGGAGCGGGGCTCCAGCAGCAGGGCGTCCCCCGCCCGGATGGTCAGCCCGCGCAGCGGCTCGGCGAGGCGCACCACGCGCTCCTCGTCGGTGTGCCCCAGGACCAGGGCGCGCTCGCCGTCCTCCAGGACCTCCTTGAGGGTGACGATCTCGCCGATGTTCTCGAAGGCCATCGCGTCCACGATGTTGAGGGCCTCGTTGAGCATCACTTCCTGGCCGCGCCGCAGCTCGTCCAGGGCGACGCCGGGGCTGACGTTCACACGGAGCTTGCGCCCGCCGGTGAAGATGTCCGCGGTGCCGTCCTCGTTCGCGTCGAGGAAGGTGCCGAAGCCGGCCGGGGGCTGTGCCAGTCGGTCCACTTCCTCCTTGAGGGCCACGATCTGGTCGCGGGCCTCGCGCAGGGTGGAGGCGAGCCGGTCGTTCTGGGCGGTCACGCCCGCCAGGTTGGTCTGGAGCTCGACGATCCGCTCTTCGAGGATCCTCGAATTGCGCGGCGAGTCGGCGAGCTTGCGGCGCAACACGGCGATTTCCTGCTCAAGGTACGAGACCTGAGCGGCCTCGTCGGAACCACGAGCGGGCCTGCCGGTGCTGCGGTTGTAGTCGTCATCGTGGGCTGCCACGGTCCTCACCTCCTCCGGGGAGCTGGACGCTTCCAGACCCTACCTGGGACCAGGGGTCCGTAAACCCCTAGATCAAGAAAGATGGAACGGGCGTGTCCGATCTTCGCCCCAGCGTGCTTCCCCTCTGCTAAGGGGATACCCACCGCGCACCGCCCAAAGCGGGCCAGATGTATCGTCGGGCGAAGCGATATCCGATCGCGACCACAAGTCTGGGTCCGATCGTTGTACGAATGGCGGGATTGCTCCAGGAATAGGGGCGACCCGGGACAGAAACGGCAGGGGACCATGTCGGTGACCGAGCAGACGGCGGCAGCGGCCGAGGCGCTGGAGGTGTGGATCGACCAGGATCTCTGCACCGGCGACGGCATCTGTGCGCAGTACGCACCCGAGGTCTTCGAGCTCGACATCGACGGGCTGGCCTACGTGAAGGGGCCGGACGACGAGCTGCGCCAGCAGCCCGGGGAGACCGCCCCGGTGCCGCTGACGCTCCTTCAGGACGTGGTGGACTCGGCGAAGGAGTGCCCCGGCGACTGCATCCACGTGCGCCGGGTCGCCGACCGGGTCGAGGTGTACGGGCCGGACGCGGAGTAGCCCGCCCGAGCCGAAGGCGCGAGTGGCGTCACACGGCGGAGACCGGGGTGGCGGTCTGGGAGCGGTCCCAGCCGCCGCCCTTGCGCGTCCAGGTGAGGTCCAGTGAGACGTCGGGCCGGAACCGCGGCACGTCCTCGCTCGAATACCCCTGCGCGTGGCCGGTGATGGCGCCGTCCGACCGCACGGCGATCCGGCTCACCGTGAGGTTCTCGCGCTCGGCGAGCAGGGTGGCCACCACCTCCGGGCGCTCGCCCGGGCCGAAGCCGAGCAGGAAGACGGCGTCCGGCGGGGTGCCGGTGTCGGTGGCGCAGTGCGCGGCGACCACCGTGCCGGGGCGGCCGTCGCCGAGCCGGGCGGGCACGCTGAGCGCCGTCTTCACCGGGAACGGGCCGCAGTCGAGCGGGAGTTGGGCCCGGGAGGGGTCGGGGGCGGAGCCCGCGGCGAGCGCCCGGGGGGTGCCGCGCACGGGCGCCGGGGTGCCGGTGGCCGGGGAGGCGGCGAGCGCGGCCCCCACCACCGCCGCGCAGCCGGCCAGGGCGACGGCCCAGTGCCAGGGGGCGGTGCGCGCGTGCCCGGGCCCGGAGCGGCCCCGCGGTGTCCGTTGTCCCGCCGTCGCCGTCGTCGTCCCGACCGCGCTCTCCACCAGGCGTCCCCTCCAGAGCTCCCCGAGCCAAGGCTGAGCGAGCATCGTCCCACACGGCGTTCGGCGGAACGCGGAAGGGGTGGTACGAGCGGCGTTCGCTCGTACCACCCCTTCCCGGTGGTTCGGGGCTCAGCCCAGGTCGGGCTGGTCCTCGTCGGCGGACCGGGCGGCCTTGCGGGCGGCCGCGCGCTCCTGGAGGGTGGGCTCGGGCGCCCCGTTGTCGTAGTCCTCGCCGTACGCGCCCTTGGCCGGGCGGCGGCGGCGCAGCGGCGGTTCCACGCCGTCCGCCAGGCGGCGGGCGGTGAGCAGGAAGCCGGTGTGGCCGATCATCCGGTGGTCCGGGCGGACGGCCAGGCCCTCCAGGTGCCAGGTGCGGACCATGGTCTCCCAGGCCTGCGGCTCGGTGAAGGTGCCGTGGTCGCGCAGCGCCTCGACGGTCTTCGACATCTGCGTGGTGGTGGCCACGTAGCAGCAGATGAGGCCGCCGGGGACGAGCGCCTTGGAGGCGACGTCCAGGCACTCCCAGGGCGCCAGCATGTCGAGGATGACGCGGTCGACGTCGGTCTCGACCAGGTTGTCCTGGAGGTCGCCGACGGTGAGCTTCCACGCCGGGTGCGGGCCGCCGAAGTAGCGCTCGACGTTCCCCTGGGCGATGTCGGCGAAGTCCTGCCGGCGCTCGTAGGAGGCCAGCATGCCGTGCTCGCCGACGGCGCGCAGCAGGTACGTGCTGAGCGCGCCCGAGCCGACACCGGCCTCGACCACGCGGGCGCCGGCGAAGATGTCGGCCATCGCGAGGATCTGCCCCGCGTCCTTGGGGTAGATCACGGCGGCGCCGCGCGGCATGGACAGGACGTAGTCGGGGAGCAGGGGGCGCAGCGCGAGGTACGGGACGTTCCCCGTGGTGCGCACGACCGTGCCCTCGGGAGCGCCGATCAGCTCGTCGTGCGGGAACGCACCCTTGTGGGTGTGGAACTGGTTCCCGGCCTGGAGCGTGAACGTGTAGTGGCGACCCTTGGGATCGGTCAGCTGGACCTGGTCCCCGACCTGGAAGGGCCCGCGTCGGCGGGCGGCACCGGTCGGTTCGGACATGCGGACAATCCTAAGGGAAGCGGAGCCTCCCGCCCTACCACCATGATCAGCGGCCGGTGACGGCGGCGGTCAGCCGCTGCTCGATGTCGCTGAGCGAGGCGACGCCGTACACCCGGCCGTCCGGCTCGACCACCAGGTACTCCCCCGCCGGGGTGGACTGGACGGCCCGCAGCAGGTCCTCGCCGCCGAGGTCGGCGCTCAGCCGCAGCCCGGGTTCGAGGTCCCGGGCGAGCGGGCCGACGGCCACCCAGGGGCGGCGGTGCTCGGGCACCGACCGGACGGCGGACTCCCGGACCAGGGCGATCGGCTCGCCCCGGCCGTCCACCACGATCACCGCGCCGGCCTGGGCCTCGCGGGCCCGGCGCAGCGCCTCGCCGAGCGGGGTGTCGGCGGTGACCTCGACGGCCCGCCGGGCCAGCTCGCGCAGCCGCAGGCCGGGCAGCACCTCCTTGAGCCGGGCGTTGCGCAGGCTGCCGGTGGCGCCGTTCCAGATGATCGCGGCGAGCACCGCGGCCAGCACCGCGTCCACCAGGGTGTCGGTGGTGGTGCGCTCGATCCCGCGGGCGGAGCTCAGCAGCGGCAGGCCGATCAGCACGGCGACGGCCAGCCCGCGGCCGACCCAGGCGGCGACCACCGTGCCGGTCATCGGCTTGCCGCTGACCGCCCAGACCACCGCGCGCAGCATCCGGCCGCCGTCCAGCGGCAGGCCGGGCAGCAGGTTGAAGGCGGCGACCACCAGGTTGGAGATCATCAGCCCGGTGAGCAGCACCCCGGGCACGGTGGACAGCTCCACCGCCCGCACCGCGAGGTAGAACACGCCGCCGAGCAGCAGCGAGAGCAGCGGGCCGACGAAGGCCAGCCAGAACTCCCGCCAGGGGCTCTCCGCCTCGTTCTCGATCTCGGAGACGCCGCCGAAGAACTGGAGCTGGATCCGCCGCACCCCGAGCTTGTAGCGCAGGGCGACCAGGGTGTGGGCGAGCTCGTGCACCAGGACGGACGCGTAGAAGGCGACCGCGAAGGAGAACGCGACCAGGTAGCGGGCGCCGCCGAGGTCGGGCAGCACCTCGCCCAGCTGTCCGCCGAACACCCACGTGATCAGCGCGGCGATGACGAACCAGGAAGGGGTGACGTAGACGGGCACCCCGAAGGGGCGGCCCATCAGGATGCCGCCGCGGCGCTCGGGCGGCCCGGCCGGACGCCCGTCGCCCGCCTGCGGTGGCCGGTCGGAGGGCTGCTGCCCCCTGCTGTCGCTCACCGTGATCCCTTCGGTCGTCTCCCCCGTCGTGCCCGATGCGCCCACGCTACGTGATCGCGGCCCCCGGGCGCTGCGCGGCCCTCCTTCCGCTTCCTACCCACTCACCGGCGGGTGTGGCAGCACCGTGGCAGCGGGATGACAGCAAAGGGCAATAGGGTCGTAGCCATGCAGCACACCGAGACCAGCAGTGCCGCCGCGCGCCCGGCGGCACCCCCGACCGGGCTCTCCCCGTCCCGAGCGGGGGACTTCCTCACCTGTCCCCTGCTGTACCGGCTGCGGGTGATCGACCGGCTGTCCGAGCCGCCGAGCTCGGCGGCGACCCGGGGCACGCTGGTGCACGCCGTGCTGGAGCGGCTGTTCGACAGCCCGGCGGCCGAGCGGACGCCGGAGCGGGCGCTGGGCCTGCTGCGCCCGCAGTGGGAGCGGCTGCTGGGCGAGCGCCCGGAGCTGGGCTCGCTGTTCCCGGAGGACCCGGACGGCGCGGCGCTCACCCGCTGGCTGGCGGACGCCGAGAAGCTGGTCGGCCAGTGGTTCCGGCTGGAGGACCCGACCCGGCTGCACCCGGTGGAGCGGGAGCTCTACGTGGAGACGGCGCTGGAGTCCGGGCTGCTGCTGCGCGGCTACATCGACCGGGTGGACGTCGCCCCGACCGGTGAGGTCCGGCTGGTGGACTACAAGACCGGCCGGGCGCCCTCGCGGGACTTCGAGGGCAAGGCGATGTTCCAGATGAAGTTCTACGCCCTGGTGGTGTGGCGCTGGAAGGGCGTGATCCCCAAGCGCCTCCAGCTGGTCTACCTCGGCGGCGGCGGGGACGTGGTCAGCTACGACCCGGACGAGGCGGACCTGCTCGCGGTGGAGCGCAAGCTCCAGGCGCTCTGGGAGCGGATCGGCCACGCGGTGGCCACCGGGGACTTCCCGGCCACCCGCAACCGCCTCTGCGACTGGTGCGACCACCAGGCCAGCTGCCCGGAGTTCGGCGGCACCCCGCCGCCGTACCCGCTGCCCGTGCTGGTGTGAGAATTCCCGGTGCACTCCCGCGGTGTTGGGGTGCGTGCATCGCAAGGCGGAGGAGGGAGACGATGCGGAGCATCGGCGACCGACGACAACGCCGCGAGGTGCGTGCCCCGGCGCCGCGGGCTAGCCGCGAATTCTCACACCAGCACATGGCCCGTACATCGGATGAACAGTGATCCCGACGGGGGATCCGATGAGCAAGGAGTCCTAGGTGACGATCCGAGTGCTGCTGGTCGACGACCAGCCGCTGCTGCGCACCGGTTTCCGGATGATCCTGGAGGCCGAGTCCGACCTCGTGGTGGTCGGCGAGGCCGGCGACGGCCAGCAGGCGCTGGACCAGGTGCGGGCGCTGCAGCCCGACGTGGTGCTGATGGACATCCGGATGCCCAGGATGGACGGCGTCGAGGCGACCCGCCGGATCGCCGGCCCGGGGCGGGACGGCCCGGCCAAGGTGCTGGTGCTGACCACCTTCGACCTGGACGAGTACGTGGTGGAGGCGCTGCGCGCGGGCGCCAGCGGCTTCCTGCTGAAGGACGTCCCGGCCGAGGAGCTGGTGCAGGCGATCCGGGTGGTCGCGGACGGCGCGGCGATGCTGGCGCCGAGCATCACCCGCCGGCTGCTGGACATGTACGCCACCAAGCTGCCCTCGGGCGACGAGGCGCCGCCGCAGGCGCTGAGCGCGCTGACCGAGCGCGAGCTGGAGGTGCTGAAGCTGGTGGCGCGCGGGCTGTCGAACGCGGAGATCGCGGCCGAGCTGTTCGTCAGCGAGACCACCGTGAAGACCCACGTGGGCCACGTGCTGACCAAGCTGCAGCTGCGCGACCGGGTCCAGGCGGCCGTGTACGCCTACGAGAGCGGGCTGGTGCGCCCGGGCACCCTGTAGCGGGCCGCGGCGGCCCCGCGGGGCCCCCGGAACGCGACGGCGGCCCGTCCGCTCCCCCGTACCGACGGGAGGAGCGGGCGGGCCGCCGTGCTGCGGGCGCTACTTGTTGGTGCGGCCGATCTCCCAGAAGCGGAAGTAGCCGGTGGTGTCGACGGTGGACTCGACGCCGGTGACGTACGAGCGGGCCGCGAAGAAGGACTTGTTCTGGTACAGCGGGATCAGCGGCACGTTCTCGGCCTCGATCTGCTGGATCTGCGCGTAGGTGGCGGCCGCGGCGCTGCGGTCGGTCTGCTTGAGGCCCTCCGGCACCAGCTTGCCGCTGATCCGCGGGTCGTCCCAACCGTGGTGGTACGCACCGCCGTTGACCAGCAGCGGGGCGAGGTAGTTGTCCGGGTCCGGGTAGTCGGCGAACCAACCGATGATGTACGCCTGGTACTTGCCCTCGGTCCAGCCCTTGCGGTACGAGTCCCAGTCCGCCTCCTGGGCCAGCGTCACCTGGAACAGGCCGCCGGTCTCCAGCTGCTTCTTCAGCGTCTCGGCCTCGTTGCTGCCGGCCCGCGAACGGGACCAGGTGAGGGTGAACTTGACCGGGGTCTGGATCTTGGCGTCGGCCAGGATCTTCTTGGCCTTGTTCACGTCCTGGTCGCCGTAGCGGTCGAAGAAGGCCGTGGTGTGGCCGGGCAGGCCGGCCGGGACCATGGAGTAGAGCGCCTGGACGGTGCGGGCGAAGACGTCGCGGGCCAGCGCCTTGCGGTCCATCATCTGGGCGACGGCCTGGCGGACCGCGACGTTGCTCATCAGCGGGTCCTTGGTGTTGAGGACCAGCGAACGGGTGTCGTTGCTGTCGCCCTCGGTCACCTGGAGGTCGGTCTTGCCGCCCTGCTGGTCGGAGCGGACCTGGGCGGCGGTGTTCGGCTCCAGGCTGTTGTCGGTGAGGTCGACCTCGCCCTTGTCCAGCGCGGCCTTCAGGTCCTCCGCCTTGTCGAAGTACCGCACGGTGAACTTGTTGTTCCGCAGCTTGGCCTCGCCGCCGTACTTGTCGTTCGCCGACAGCGCGACCTTGCCCAGCTGCTTGCCGCCGCCCAGGTTCTCGACGGCGTCGATCCGGTACGGGCCGGAACCTATCAGCTTGTCGTTGGGGACGATCTTGTCGGCGGGGTAGGCCTGGTGGTCCACGATGGCACCGGCCGGGCTGGCCAGCTTGGCCGGCAGGGTGGCGTCGGGCGCGGAGAGGTGGAAGAGCACCTCGGTGTCGCCCTTGGCCTCGACGGACTTGATCGAGTCGAGCAGTTCGACCGGGCCGTTCGGGTCGTTGATCTTCTTGGTGCGCTCGATCGAGAAGACCACGTCCTGGGCGGTCAGCGGGTGACCGTTGGAGAACTTGAGGCCGGGCTTCAGGGTGCAGTGGTACTCGGTGGCCTCGCCGCCGGTGAACTCGCAGGACTGCGCGGCGTCCGGGGAGGGCGCGCTGGCGGCGGCCTGGAAGGTGAGCAGCGACTGGAAGGTGTTGCGCAGCAGCAGCCAGGAGCCGGAGTCGTAGGCGGCCGCCGGGTCCAGGACACCGGTCAGCTGACTGGTGCCCATGGTGATCGACTTGCCGCCGTCCCCCTTGACCACGTCGGTCACCGATCCGCAGCCCGCCACCGACACGGCGACCAGGCCGGCGCAACCGAGTACTGCCAGGCGTTCAGCTGAAGTCTTCACGAGGCGCGTTCCTTCTGGGTGGCACGAACTGGAGTAGCGTGCCATATCGAACACGCACGACCGGTACCCGTGCAGATGACGTTTGGGACACGGTGGTTCGGGGCATCACGGCACGCCCGACGAGTTGTCGGCCAATGCCCGTTTTCTCCCCCGCCGACTCCGCTCCGGAGGCCCGCGAGGTCACCTACCGGCCGGTAAGGCCGGGTCGCAATGAGACGACAATCACACTCGCGAGGCGACCAGGGAGCGCAGCAGGTCGAGGTCGACCCGCTCCAGCGAGGGCAGCACCAGGCGCCCCGGAGCCGGCTCGATCGCCGCCACCGAGGGCACCGCGATCACCGGGCAGCCGGCCGCCTCGCCCGCCCGCACCCCGGTCGGGGTGTCCTCGATCACCACGCAGCGGCCCGGCTCCGCGCCCAGCCGGCGGGCCGCCTCCAGGTACGGGTCCGGGAACGGCTTGGTGCGCGGCACCTCGTCCCCGCCGATGGTGAAGGCGAAGTGGTGGGCGCCCAGCGAACGCAGCACGATGTCGATCACGTGCCGGTGCGAGGCGGACACCATGGCGGCCGGGATGCCGTGCGCGGCAAGGGTGTTGAGCAGCCGTTCGGCGCCCGGCATGAGCGGCACGCCGCCGGCCAGCAGGTCGACGAAGCGCTGGTTGACCAGCACGCCGAGGTCGGCCGGCGCGATGTCCGCCCCGGTCCGGGCGACCAGGTACTCCATCACCCGGTTCATCGGGCCGCCGACCACGTGGGCGCGGTCCGCCTCGTCCAGCTCGTGGCCCAGCTCGGCGAAGAGCGAGGCCTCGGCCTGCCACCAGAAGTCCTCGGTGTCCACCAGCGTCCCGTCCATGTCCAGCAGCACCGCCTGGAGCCCGCGGTCGTCCCCGTGGTCGAGGACGCGTGCGGCGGTGGGGCTGGTGGTCATGGCGGGGGTCCTTCCGGCAGGCCCGGGGCGTCCCGGGGAAGGCACGGGCCGGTCCGCAGGTGAGCGGACCGGCCCGTTCAGGATCATCAAGGATACGCCCGCTCCGCCCGGAAGGAGCGAACGCGGCACGAACCGGGCGTTACCGGGCGTTGAAGTACTTCGCCTCGGGGTGGTGGATCACGATCGCGTCGGTGGACTGCTCCGGGTGGAGCTGGAACTCCTCAGAGAGCACCACGCCGATCCGCTCCGGCTTCAGCAGCTCGGCGATCTTGGCCCGGTCCTCCAGCTCGGGGCAGGCCCCGTAGCCGAGCGAGAAGCGGGCGCCGCGGTACTTGAGCGCGAACATGTCCTTGACGTCCTGCGGGTCCTCGCCGGAGAAGCCCAGCTCGTAGCGGACCCGCGCGTGCCAGAACTCGGCCAGCGCCTCGGCCAGCTGGACCGAGAGGCCGTGCAGCTCCAGGTAGTCCCGGTAGGAGTTGCCGGCGAACAGCTCGTTGGCCGCCTCCGAGATCCGGTTGCCCATGGTGACCACCTGGAGGCCCACGACGTCCCGCACCCCGGACTCCTCCGGGCGGAAGAAGTCGGCCAGGCAGAGCCGGCGCCCGCGCCGCTGGCGCGGGAAGGTGAAGCGGGTGCGCTCGGTGCCGTCCTCGTGGAAGACGATCAGGTCGTCGCCCTTGGAGTTGGCCGGGTAGTAGCCGTAGACCACGGCGGCCTCCAGCCAGCCCTCGGTCTGCAGCCGGTCCAGCCAGGCCCGCAGCCGCGGCCGGCCCTCGGTCTCCACCAGTTCCTCGTACGAGGGGCCGTCGCCGGTGCGGGAGGCCTTCAGGCCCCACTGCCCCTTGAACAGCGCGTCCTCGTCCAGCCAGGAGGCGTAGTCGGCGAACGGGATGCCCTTGACGATCCGGTCGCCCCAGAACGGCGGGGTGGGCACGGCGTTGTCGACGGCGACGTCGGAGCGGATCTGGCCGAGGTTGACCTCGGGCTCCGGCTCCGCCACCTCGACCCGGGCGTGCCGGCGCTGCTTGAGCTCCGGCAGGGCGGCGCCGGGCACGCCGCGCTTGACCGCGATCAGCGCGTCCATCAGCCGCAGGCCCTCGAAGGCGTCCCGGGCGTAGCGGACCTCGCCCTCGTAGATCTCGTGCAGGTCCTGCTCGACGTAGGCCCGGGTGAGGGCCGCGCCGCCGAGGATCACCGGGTAGTCGGCGGCCAGCTTGCGCTGGTTCAGCTCCTCCAGGTTCTCCTTCATGATCACGGTGGACTTCACCAGCAGGCCGGACATCCCGATGACGTCCGCGTTGTGCTCCTGCGCGGCGTCCAGGATCGCCGAGACCGGCTGCTTGATGCCCAGGTTGACCACGTTGTAGCCGTTGTTGGACAGGATGATGTCGACCAGGTTCTTGCCGATGTCGTGGACGTCGCCCTTGACGGTGGCCAGCACGATGGTGCCCTTGCCCTCGCTGTCGGACTTCTCCATGTGCGGCTCCAGGTGGGCCACCGCGGTCTTCATCACCTCGGCGGACTGGAGCACGAACGGCAGCTGCATCTGGCCGGAGCCGAAGAGCTCGCCGACCACCTTCATGCCGGCCAGCAGGGTGTCGTTGATGATCTCCAGCGCCGGGCGCCCGGCCAGCGCCTCGTCCAGGTCGGCCTCCAGGCCGTTGCGCTCGCCGTCGATGATCCGGCGCTGGAGGCGCTCCTCCAGCGGCAGCGCGGCCAGCTCCTCGGCCTTGGACGCCTTGACCGAGGCGGCGGAGACGCCCTCGAACAGCTCCAGCAGGCGCTGCAGCGGGTCGTAGCCGTCCCGGCGGCGGTCGTAGACCAGGTCGAGCGCGGCCTCGCGCTGGTCCTCCGGGATCCGGGAGATCGGCAGGATCTTGGAGGCGTGCACGATCGCCGAGTCCAGGCCGGCCTCCACGCACTCGTGCAGGAAGACCGAGTTGAGCACCACGCGGGCGGCCGGGTTGAGGCCGAAGGAGATGTTGGACAGGCCCAGGGTGGTCTGCACGTCCGGGTGGCGGCGCTTGAGCTCGCGGATCGCCTCGATGGTCTCGATGCCGTCCCGGCGGGACTCCTCCTGGCCGGTGGCCAGGGTGAAGGTGAGGCAGTCGACCAGGATCGAGCCCTCGTCGATGCCGTAGTCGGCGGTGAGTTCGGCGATCAGCCGCTCGGCGATCTCCACCTTCTTCTCGGCGGTGCGGGCCTGGCCCTGCTCGTCGATGGTCAGCGCGATCAGGCCGGCGCCGTGCTCGCGGGCCAGCGAGGCGATCCGGCCGAAGCGCGAGTCGGGGGCGTTGCCGTCCTCGTAGTTGACCGAGTTGAGCACCGCGCGGCCGCCGAGCGCCTCCAGGCCGGCCTGCAGCACCGGCGGCTCGGTGGAGTCCAGCACGATCGGCAGGGTGGAGGCGGTGGCCAGCCGGCCGGCGATCTCCTTCATGTCGGCGACGCCGTCGCGGCCGACGTAGTCCACGCAGAGGTCCAGCAGGTGGGAGCCGTCCCGGATCTGGTCGCGGGCGATCTCCACGCAGGCCTGCCAGTCGCCGGCCAGCATCGACTCGCGGAACTTCTTGGAGCCGTTGGCGTTGGTGCGCTCGCCGATCGCCAGGTACGAGGTGTCCTGGCGGAACGGCACCGCCTGGTACAGCGAGGCCGCCGAGGGCTCGGGCCGCGGGTCGCGCGGGGCGATCGGACGGCCCTGGACCCGCTCGACCACCTGGCGCAGGTGCTCGGGGGTGGTGCCGCAGCAGCCGCCGACCAGCGAGAGGCCGTACTCGCGGGTGAACACGTCGTGGGCCTCGGCCAGTTCGGCCGGGGAGAGCGGGTAGTGGGCGCCGTCCTTGCCGAGCACCGGCAGGCCCGCGTTCGGCATGCAGGACAGCCCGATCCGGGCGTTCTTGGCCAGGTAGCGCAGGTGCTCGCTCATCTCGGCCGGGCCGGTGGCGCAGTTCAGGCCGATGTAGTCCACGCCCAGCGGCTCCAGCGCGGTGAGCGCGGCGCCGATCTCGGATCCGAGCAGCATGGTGCCGGTGGTCTCCACCGTGACCTGCACCAGCACCGGCAGGTCGAGGCCGGCCTCGGCCAGGGCCCGCTTGGAGCCCAGGATGGCGGCCTTGGTCTGCAGCAGGTCCTGGCTGGTCTCGACCAGCAGCGCGTCGGCGCCGCCGGCGATCAGGCCGGCCGCGTTCCGCTGGAAGCCGTCGCGCAGCGTCTCGTACGGGGCGTGGCCGAGGGTCGGCAGCTTGGTCCCGGGGCCGATCGAGCCGAGCACCCAGCGGGTGCGGCCGTCGGCGGCGTGGGCGTCGGCCACCTCGCGGGCGATCCGGGCGCCGGCCTCGGACAGCTCGAAGATCCGGTCGGAGATCTCGTACTCGCCGAGCGCGCTGAAGTTGGCGCCGAAGGTGTTGGTCTCCACGCAGTCCACGCCCACCCCGAAGTAGGCCTCGTGGACGGACCGGACGATGTCCGGGCGGGTGATGTTGAGGACCTCGTTGCAGCCTTCGAGGTTCTGGAAGTCCTCCAGCGTCGGGTCCTGCGCCTGGAGCATGGTGCCCATGGCACCGTCGGCGACCACCACCCGGGTAGCGAGCGCTTCACGCAGCGCGTTCGCGCGGCTCTGCTGGGTGACGGACGGGCTGGCTGCTGTGGCCATGGGGCTTCTCCCTGGTGCGACGGCTGTCGGCTTTGCACACCCGCTTGCTCGGGCACGCACGTGGCCAGCGTATCCGGCCCACCGGCCGGTCCGCCGGGCCATTCCGTATCCTGAGCGCTTCGATATCAGGGGGGAGCGAACGCGTGGACCGATTCCGGATCTCCGCACGGCGTGCCGGCCGGGCCCTGAGGGCCCCGTTCCGCAGGCTGCGCGACCGCTGGCGGGCGTGGTCCCGCTGGCGCCGGGCCCTGCTGGTCCTGGTGCTGGTGGCGGCCGTGCCGGCCACCGCGCTGGGCTCGGTGTTCGTGATGTTCCGGCTGCACTACACCGGCGAGCCCGCCGCCGACGCCCGCACCCGGGGCCGGGACGCGCTCTGGCTCGGCCACGCCTGGGTGGACGGCCGCAAGACCGAGGCCGACGTGGCCGCCCTGGTCCAGCAGCTGGCCGGCACCGGCGTCCGGGACCTGTACGTGCACACCGGCCCGCTGAAGCACGACGGCTCGCTGCCGCCCGCCGTCCACCCGCGCGGCCGCTGGTTCACCGACACCGTGCACCGGGCGCTGCCGGACGTACGGCTGCAGAGCTGGCTGGGCGACGAGGTCAAGCCGGAGAAGGACGCCCTGGACCTGGAGGACGGCCCCACCCGGGACCGGGTCACCGCCTCCGCCCGGCAGGTGCTCGACCTCGGCTTCGACGGCGTGCACTTCGACATGGAGCCGATCCGCCCCGGTTCGGCGGGCTGGCTGGCCCTGCTCGACCAGGTCCGCCCGGTCACCGCGGCGCGCGGCGCCCAGCTGTCGGTGGCGGCCCCGCAGATCGACCCCGTCCCGGGCCTGCACACGGCCGGCATCCTGCTCACCGACCACGGCAAGTGGTGGGACCGGGAGTACTTCACCGAGACCGCCCGCCGGGTCGACCAGATCGCGGTGATGAGCTACGACACCTCGATGCCCACCGAGCCGCTGTACGGCGGCTACGTCGCCCGGCAGACCGAGCTCGCCCTGCGGGCCACCCCGGCCGACGTGGACCTGCTGATGGGCCTGCCGTTCTTCTGGGACGACAAGTGGGGCCACTGGGGTGACGCCGAGACCGTCCGGGCCGCCGTCCGGGGCGTCCGGCTGGGCCTGGGCCGGGAGGACCGGCGGCGGGCCAACTTCGGGGTCGCGCTGTACGTGGACTTCGCGTCGCGGCCCGAGCACTGGGCGGCGTACCGCGACGGCTGGGCGGGCGCGGAGTAGGGCGCACCTCGGCGGCCGGGTGGGCACCCGACCCGGCGCACCGTCGCGCCGCGCCACCGGACGGGCACGGTGCGCATCCGAACCGATGGCTGACGAACCGTCAGCTCCAGGCGGGCCGATATCCGGTGGATCGCGGCGGCCCGCTCCCCCAGACTGTCCCGGTGCCCGGCCGCGGTGCGCATCAAAGCCCGTAGGCTGGGCAGGTAGGGACCGTGGAGCGAGCTGTTCCACGGGAGACGAGAGGTTCGACAGTCGGCAGCCGGCCCGTCGGCGCCCCGGCAGGCCAGCCGGGGCGGCGCAGGTCCGACCGCCGACCGGAGGGAGACGCTGGGTGATCGAGCTGGAAGATGTTCCCGAGTTGATCGACCCGGTGATGGTCTGCGCGTTCGAGGGCTGGAACGACGCGGGCGACGCCGCCTCCGCGGCTCTGGCGCATCTGGACGAGACCTGGGGCGGCAAGGTGTTCGCCGCCCTGGACGCGGAGGACTACTACGACTTCCAGGTCAACCGGCCCACGGTCTGGCTGGACGGCGGCATCCGCCGGATCACCTGGCCGACCACCCGGCTCTCGGTGATCCGGGTCACCGAGCCGACCACCAGGGACGTCGTGCTGATCCGCGGCATCGAGCCGAGCATGCGCTGGCGCTCGTTCTGCAACGAGCTGCTCGGCTTCGCGCACGAGCTGGGCGTCGAGCTGGTGGTGATCCTGGGCGCGCTGCTCGGCGACACCCCGCACAGCCGCCCGGTGCCGGTCAGCGGGGTCACCTCCGACCCGGAGCTGGCCCGCCGGCTGGACCTGGAGGAGAGCCGCTACGAGGGCCCGACCGGCATCGTCGGGGTGCTCCAGGAGGCCTGCACCCACGCCGGGGTGCCGGCCGTGACGCTCTGGGCGGCGGTGCCGCACTACGTCTCGCAGCCGCCGAACCCGAAGGCCACGCTGGCCCTGATCAACAAGCTGGAGGACCTGCTGGACCTGCGCATCCCGCCGGGCGAGCTGGCCGAGGACGCCCGGGCCTGGCAGCTCGGCGTGGACCAGCTGGCCGCCGAGGACAGCGAGGTGGCGGAGTACGTCCAGCAGCTGGAGGAGGCCCAGGACACCGCGGAGCTGCCGGAGGCCTCCGGCGACGCGATCGCCCGGGAGTTCGAGCGGTACCTGCGCCGCCGGGAGAACGTCGGGCCGACCGGCGAGAAGCCGGTGGCCGGGCACGCCACGGCGGAGCGGCCGGCCGATCCGGAGGCGCCGGGCGGCGCCCGGGAGGGCCAGGACGGCGCCGAGGAGGAGTAACTCCCCCACGGGAACGCCGAAGGGGCGTCAGGACACCTCGTCCCGACGCCCCTTCGCCGTGTCTCAGAGCGCGACGCCGAGCAGGGCGTCCACGGTGCGGGTCACCAGGCCGGGCGCGCCGGTGTCGGTGCCGCCCTCGGTCTCCTGCCGGGCCGCCCAGCGGTCGACCGCGGCCAGCGCGGCGGGCGCGTCCAGGTCGTTCGCGAGCGCCGCGCGCACCTCGGTGAGCAGCTGCTCGGCCGAGGGGCCGTCCGGGCGGGAAACCGCGGCGCGCCAGCGGGCCAGGCGCTCGACGGCGTCGTCCAGGGTGCTCTTGGTCCACTCCCAGTCCGCGCGGTAGTGGTGCGCGAGCAGCGCCAGGCGGATCGCCGCCGGGTCGACGCCCTCGCGGCGCAGCGCCGAGACGAAGACCAGGTTGCCGCGGGACTTGGACATCTTGTGCCCGTCCAGGCCGACCATGCCGGCGTGCACGTACGCCTTGGCGTACGGGTGGGTGCCGGTGGCGACTTGGGCGTGCGCGGCGCCCATCTCGTGGTGCGGGAAGGAGAGGTCGCTGCCGCCGCCCTGGATGTCGAAGGACATGCCGAGGTACTGCAGCGCGATGGCGACGCACTCGATGTGCCAGCCGGGGCGGCCGTGGCCGAGCTCGGTGTCCCAGGCGGGCTCGCCCGGGCGGGCGGCCAGCCAGAGCAGGGCGTCCAGCGGGTTGCGCTTGCCCGGGCGGTCCGGGTCGCCGCCGCGCTCGGCGAAGATCGGGCGCATGGCCTCGCGGGTGAGCCCGGAGACCTCGCCGAAGTGCGGGTCGGCGTCGACCGAGAAGTAGATGTCGCCGTCCACCTGGTAGGCGGCGCCGGAGGCCAGCAGCTTCTGGACGATCGGGACGATCCACGGGATCGACTCGACGGCGCCGATGTAGTGGGCCGGCGGGAGCATCCGCAGCGCGGTCATGTCCTCGCGGAACAGGGCCGTCTCGCGCTCGGCGAGCGCGGTCCAGTCCTGTCCGGTCTCGACCGCGCGGGCGAGCAGCGGGTCGTCGACGTCGGTGACGTTCTGGATGTACAGGACGTCGTGACCGGCGTCCCGCCAGACGCGCTGCACCAGGTCGAACGCGTTGTAGGTGGCGGCGTGGCCCATGTGGGTCGCGTCGTAGGGGGTGATGCCGCAGACGTAGATCCGGGCGGTGCCGTCCTGCGGCACGACCTCCCGGACCGTGCCCGCTGCGGTGTCGTGGATACGAAGGGGGAGCCCCTGACCAGGCAGGGCGGGAACCTCGGAGGCGGGCCAGGCATGCATGGAAACAACTTTAACCGTGCGAACATTTGAAAGCCTAACCAGTACGAAAGATCGACTGGATTCGCTTCCTGCCGTTGCCTGGCGGTTTCCGGCCTGGTAGTGCGCGGAAACGCCCCTGCTCCGGGCCCTCCCGGCATGGTTCCGGACACGGGTGAGCGCCCGGTCGGCCCTGCCGCCGACCGGGCGCCCGGCTCCCCGGGGGACGCGGCCGGAGCCGCTACGACCGCTTCCAGAGGGCCGGCACGTTCGGCGGCTCCCAGCCGACCATGGCGGTGTGCGCCTGGAGGCAGGTGTAGGAGACGCCGGAGTAGGTCACGCGGTCGCCCGCGTTGTACGGGGTGCCCGGGGCCCAGGTGCCGCCGGGCGTGGTGGGACCGCCGGTGGGGCTGGAGGTCGGGGTGGGCGTGGGCGTGGCCGTCGGGCTCGGCGTGCCGGGGGTCTGCGGCACGTTCAGCACGAAGTCGAAGGTGCCCTCGCGGGTCGGGCCGTTCTGCCGGACGTTCATCAGCAGCCGGGCGTCGTAGATGGTGTCCGTGCTGTTGCGGGGCTCGCCCGGGAAGTACAGCTGGGTGGTGACGATCGGGCGGCCGGGGGCCTGGAGCTTGACGTGGATGTGCCGGGTGCGGCCCGGGTAGAGGCCGGGCACGATGGTGTCCAGCTTGTACGCGCCGTTGGCGTCGGTGAACTGGTGGCCGCGGAAGGTGTAGGTGACGTTGTCGTAGTCGCCGTCGTTGTCGGCCTGCCAGAAGTCCAGCAGCACGCCGGAGATCGGCCGGCAGGCGCGGCCGAACACGTAGCCGCTGACGACCAGGTGGGTGCCGGGGCCGTCGTTGACCATCGAGCTGCGCAGCGGGGAGTTGGGCTTGAAGTACGGGCCCTCGGTCTGCTCGATGGTGGGGGCGTCCCCGTCGTGGCACTCGGGGGTGAAGCTCAGCGGCTCGCCGCTGCTGATCCGGTCCCGGGCCAGTGCGACTCCGCCGCCGACCAGCAGCGGAGCGGCCCCGAGCGCGGCGGCGGCCTTCAGGACGGTCTTGCGGCTGATCATGCCGTCGGGCGTGGGCATGCGCCGTCTCCTTCTCGTGAGGCGGAGGGGGTGGGGGCGGCCCTTGCCATGGTGGGGGCATGACAAGGGCCGGACCGGCGGCCCGTCCGCACACGCCGGACCGGCCACTGGTGGCCAGCAGCAAAGTTACGGGCCGTCCGGTGCGACCGCGATGGACATGATCCGGGGATCGTGGTGATTTCCGTCGACCCGGGACCGGAACTCCCCCGGGGTCATCCCGGTCTCCCGGCGGAAGAACCGGCAGAAGTACGCCGGGTCGGCGAAACCCGCCTCCTTGGCCACCTGGCGGATCGTCAGATCGGTGCAGGCGAGCAGCCGTTTGGCCTCCAGCGTCTGCTGCCGGCGGATCAGCCCGCCCGGGGTCCGGCCGGTGGCCTGCTTCACCAGGGCCTGCAAGTGCCCCGGGGAGACCCCGAGTTCCTGCGCGGTGGAGGTCACCGAGTGCCGCACCCCGCCCGGCCGGGCGATCAACCGGGTGAAGGCGGCGGCGACTTCGGCCGGCCGGCTGGGCACCGTCGGACGGTCGGCCGGGGCGCAGGCGCGCAGCGCCCGGACGATCAGGATGTGCAGGCTGGCCCGCAGCACACCCTGGTAGCCGGGCGCCCTGGTCCGGTACTCGTACTCCATGTCGGCGAGCAGCCCGGCGATCGCGTCGGCCTGGTCCCCGAGCGCGAGGGCCGGGCGGGTGGCCAGGGCCCGCAGGGCGGCGAGGTCCTGGGGGTGGCCGAGCAGGAAGTCCTCGTTGAACAGGACGACCCGGCCGGTCAGTTCGCCGGTGTCCGCCCAGTAGTGCACCTGGCCGGGGGTGATCACGCACAACTGCGGTGGCGCCAGCGGCCGGTGGACGAGGTCCAGGACGTGGGCGCCGTGGCCGCCGGTGACGTGGACGATCTCGTAGAAGGAGTGCCGGTGGGGGAAGCCGGCCCGGGACAGCGGGCCGATCGCGTCGAAACTGCCGATGGCGAAGGGGAGCAGGTGGGGCAGCGGGACCTGCAGCCGGTGCAACGGCAGGTCCGGCGTGGTTCGGGGGGTGGGGGTGGTCCGTCGCACATCCATCGGAGCAGTGTGCGACCTTTTCCGGGGACAGGTCCAGACCATCTGTCCGCCGTTTTCGGACACCGGTCCAGACCACCGGCACGCAGTCGTCCGGACCGCCCCCACCCGCCGTGCGGGCGGCCCCGCCGGTCCGCCCCGGCTACACCGGCGGCCAGGGGATCGCGGGCCAGTCCTCGGACGGCAGCGGGTGCCGGCCGGACCCGCGCAGCCCGGCCACCCGGGCCCGGGTCGCGTCCAGCTCGGCCGCCGTCAGGTGCGGGGCGAGGCGCTCCGCGAGCTCGCCGTCCAGTTGCTCGGCCAGCCGGGCCAGCACCTCCAGCGCCTCGGCGGGCAGCGGGTCCCCGGCCCAGCCCCAGAGCAGGGTGCGCAGCTTGCCCTCGGTGTTGAAGGTGACGCCGTGGTCGATGCCGTACACCCGGCCGTCGGCGGCCGGGATCAGGTGGCCGCCCTTGCGGTCGGCGTTGTTGAGCACCGCGTCCAGGACGGCGAGCCGGCGCAGCCGCCGGTCGTCGTGGTGCACCAGCAGGGCCGTCCGCCCGCCCTCGACCTCGGCCCGGACGATCGGCAGCCAGCCCGCCTCCGGGCCGCGCGGGTCCTGGAGCGCGAGCAGCGGCTCGGCCCCCGGGTCCGGCTCGACCCACAGCTGCACCATGCCGGGCCCGTGCGGGCCCTCGCGCAGCACGGTGGGCGGCACCAGCGCCCAGCCGGTCGCGGCGGACAGCTCGTACGCGGCGACCTCGCGCCCGGCCAGCGTGCCGTCCGGGAAGTCCCACAGCGGGCGCTCGCCGGCCACCGGCTTGTAGACCGCCTGGGCGCTCAGCGAGCCGTGCGCCACCGTGCAGTACAGCGCGGCGTTGGAGGCGTCGGTGAGGCGGCCGTGCACGGTCAGCTCACCCTGGCGCAGCAGCGCGAGGGCGGTGGGCACGTCGGCGGCCAGCGCGGCGGCGGCCGCCGGGTCGGCCTGCGGCGGGGTGTCGGTGTTCAGCGCCGGTAGCCGTTCGCGCGCGGGCACAGGTGGCCCTCCGGGTCGAGCGGCAGGTTGCAGAACGGGCAGGGCTTGCGGCCGGCCGCGACCAGGTCCAGCGCGCGCTTGGCGAAGACCCGGGCCATCGCGCCGGACAGCCGCACCCGCAGCATGTCCGGGCCGGTCTCGTCGTCGGTGAAGACCGCCTCGGCGCCGTCCTCCTCCTCGTCGTCCTCGACCAGCGCCTGCGCCTCGACCACCAGGCAGCCGTCCACGCTGTCCCAGGCCAGGGCCATGGTGCCGACCCGGAACTCCTGCTCCAGCGGGAGGTCCAGCGGGGCGGTGTCGAGCAGGTCCTTCGGGGCGGCGGCCGGGATCGCGGCGTCGCCGCCGCTGCGCCGCAGCGCCTCGTCCAGGACCTCCTCGATGCGCTCGGCGAGCGCCGCGACCTGGGTCTTCTCCAGCAGCACGCTGGTGATCCGGCCCCGGGCGCTGGCCTGAAGGTAGAACGCCCGGGCGCCGGGCTGGCCGACGGTGCCGGCCACGAACCGTTCGGGCTGGTCGTAGAAGTAGACCTGACGGGGCACGCTCTCGCTCCGGATCGTGTCGGTCGGCGCGGTTCCGCCGGGGGCGGACCGCGGCCGGATGGCTCGTTAGTCACCCTACGACCTCCGGGCTCCGGCCGGGGAGCCGAGCCGACGGCCGCGGGGCGGGGTGGCACCCGGGGAAGCGGACGGTGCCGCCCGGACGGCGCCTCCCCGGGCGGCCCGTCGGCGGCGCGGCTCAGGCGGTGCCGCCGACCACGGCGTCGCCGGCCGGGGTGGCCGCGGCCGGGCGGGGCCGGGGAGCGAGCGCGGCGAGGTCGCCGGTGTCGCCCATCCTCAGCACGAAGGGGCGCTGCGGGGTGTAGCGGATCGCGGTGACCGAACAGGGCTCGACGCTGATCCGCTGGAAGTGGTCCAGGTGCAGCCCGAGCGCGTCGGCCACCACGGCCTTGATCACGTCCCCGTGCGAGCAGGCGATCCAGACCGCGTCCTCGCCGTGTTCGGCGGCGATCTTCTGGTTCCACTCGCGCACCGCGTCCACCGTGCGGTGGCTCAGCTGGCGCAGCGACTCCCCGCCGGGGAAGGCGGCCGCGGCGGCGTGGTCCTGCACGGTGCGCCAGAGCGGCTCCTCGGCCAGCTCGGCCAGCGGACGGCCGGTCCAGTCGCCGTAGTGGCACTCGCCCAGCCGCTCGTCCTCGGCCGGCGGGCCCAGCTCGGGCCGGGCAGCCAGCAGCGGCTCCAGCGTCTGCCGACAGCGCTCCAGCGGGCTGCTGACCGCCTGCACCAGCGGGATGCCGGCCAGTCGGCCGGCCAGCGCGGCGGCCTGCGTCCGGCCGGTGTCGTCGAGGTCCACGCCGGGGGTCCAACCGGCCAGGATTCCGGCGGTGTTCGCGGTGGAGCGGCCGTGGCGGACGAGCAGCAGGGTGGGCATGGGGTCAGCCTACGGCCTCCGGGCCCGGCCGTGGGCCCCGGTTTCCGTCCGGCCGCCCTTCCGCCGGGCCGGGGGCCGTCCGGCCCGGCGGAGAGGCGGGTCCGGTGGGCCGGTCCCACCCGTGCCCTCGCCGGACGGGCCCGCTCGGGTGACAATGGCCCGCATGATCGTCCACTGCGCCGCCTACCACGACGGCCGCCGGCTCGAGGCCCCCGAGGACCTGGCCGGCGCGCTCGCCGCCGCCCGCGCGGCCGGTCCGGACGGCTTCGTCTGGATCGGCCTGTTCGAGCCCACCGCCGAGGAACTCGACCACGTCGGCCAGGAGTTCGCGCTGCACCCGCTGGCCGTCGAGGACGCCGTCAGCGCCCACCAGCGCCCCAAGGTGGAGGCCTACCAGGGCTCCCTGTTCGTCACCCTGAAGACCCTCGGCTACCACCCCGGCGCGCACGTCGTCACGGTCGGCGAGGTGATGGTCTTCCTCGGCCCGGACTTCGTGATGACCGTCCGGCACGGCGAGGACAGCCCGCTCAGCGGCCTGCGGTCCGCCCTGGAGCAGGACCCGGAACGGCTGCGCTACGGGCCCAGCTCGGTGCTGCACTCGGTCTGCGACACCGTCGTCGACGGCTACATGGCGGTGGCCACCGCGCTCCAGGCCGACCTGGACGAGCTGGAGGCGGACATCTTCGCCCCCGGCCGGGTCGGCCGCGACACCGCCGGGCGGATCTACGGCTACAAGCGCCAGGTGATGACCGTGCGCCGGGCCACCGGGCCGCTGCTGGAGCCGATGCTGTCCCTGGAGCGCGGCGCCCGCTTCGTCCGCGCCGAGACCGCGCCCTACCTGCGGGACGTCGCCGACCACGTGGCCCGGGTGAACGACCAGGTGGACGGCATGGACCGGCTGCTGTCCGACATCCTGAGCGCCAACCTGGCGCAGGTCAGCGTGCAGCAGAACAACGACATGCGGAAGATCTCGGCCTGGGCGGCGCTGGCCGCCGTGCCGACGATGATCGCGGGCGTCTACGGGATGAACTTCGACGACATGCCCGAGCTGCACCAGGTCTGGGGGTACCCGGCGGTGCTGGTGCTGATGGTGGTGGTCTGCCTGGTGCTGCACCGGGTGTTCAAGCGGCACGACTGGCTGTAGGGGCCGTCGTGCCGCCCTCCCCCGGCCGCCCGGTCAGGCCAGTCCGGCCCGCTCCAGCGCCTCGACGCCGGTGCGCAGCGCCTGGATCCGCTCGTCCAGGGTGAACCCGGCCGGGGCCAGGGTGAGCGTGCTGACGCCCGCCTCGGCGTAGGCCTGCATCCGGTCGGCGATCCGGGCGCTGTCGCCGATCAGCGAGGTGGCGTCGATCAGGTCGTGCGGGACCGCGGCCGCGGCGCCCGCGTAGTCCTTGGCGAGGTACTTCTCCTGGACCTCGTCGGCCGCCTGCTCGTAGCCCATCCGCCGGGCGAGCTGGTTGTAGAAGTTCTTCTCCTTGCTGCCCATGCCGCCGATGTAGAGCGCGGCGTACGAGCGCAGGGCGTCCACGCCGGCCTTGATGTCCTCGCCGACCGCGAGGTTCACGGTCGGGCAGAGGTCGAAGCCCTCCAGCGTCCTCCCGGCCCTGGCGCGGCCGGCCGTCAGCGGGTCGAGGGAGAGCGCGGCGTGCTCGGGCGAGAAGAAGATGCCGAGCCAGCCGTCCGCGATCTCGCCGGTCAGCTCCAGGTTCTTCGGGCCGATCGCGGCGATGTACAGCGGCACGTGCTCGCGCACCGGGTGCACGGTGAGCTTGATCGGCTTGCCGGGGCCGCCGGGCAGCGGCAGCGTCCAGTGCTCGCCCTCGTGCACCAGGCGCTCGCGGGACATCGCCTTGCGGATGATCTCCACGTACTCGCGGGTGCGGGCGAGCGGCTTGTCGAACTTCACGCCGTACCAGCCCTCGGAGACCTGCGGGCCGGAGACGCCGAGGCCGAGCCGGAACCGGCCGCCGGACAGGGTGTCCAGGGTCGCGGCGGTCATCGCGGTCATGGCCGGGGTACGGGCCGGGATCTGGAAGATGGCCGAGCCGACGTCGATCCGCTCGGTCTTCGCGGCGACGTAGCTGAGCACCGTCGCGGCGTCCGAGCCGTACGCCTCCGCCGCCCAGCAGACCGAGTAGCCCAGCCGGTCCGCCTCCTGCGCCACGGCGACGTTGTCGGCGTCCATGCCGAGTCCCCAGTAGCCGAGGTTGATCCCGAGTCGCATCTGCCGCACCTTCCAGTGGGTTGGGGGTTGTGGCGAGGGTAACCGCGCCGCGCCGGTCATGCTACTGACGGGTAGTGGTGGGCTGGGTCACACGCCGCCGGGTTTCCGACGCGGTGATCGTTCTGCGGGTCGGCACCCCGGTCCGCGCACCGGCCGCTACGCTCAGCCGACGTGGGGAGTGCTCTCCCCACCTGCGCGTTCACAGGGCCGCCGGGGCTCCCGGGGCCACCGGCCAGTGGAGGGCCCGTCCGATGGAACAGCGTCACCTCGGCCGTACCGGCCTCCTGGTCTCCCGGCTCGGCCTCGGCACCATGACCTGGGGCCGCGACACCGACGAGCAGGAGGCCGCGGAGCAGCTCAAGGCGTTCGTCGACGCCGGCGGCAACCTGGTCGACACCGCCGACGTGTACGCGGACGGCGGCGCCGAGTACCTGCTCTCCCGGCTCACCGACGGCCTGGTCCCCCGCTCCGAGCTGGTCATCGCCACCAAGGCCGGCAGCGTCCCGGAGTCCGACCGCCGCTTCGACGGCTCGCGCGGCCACCTGCTCGCCGCCCTGGACGCCTCGCTGCGCCGGCTCGGCACCGACCACGTCGACCTGTGGCAGGTGCACTCCTTCGACCCGTCGACCCCGGTCGAGGAGACGCTCAGCGCCCTCGACATCGCCGTCTCCTCCGGGCGCGCCCGTTACGTCGGGGTCTGCGACTTCAGCGGCTGGCAGCTCGCCAGGGCCGCCACCTGGCAGCGCGCCCACCACGGGCGGGTGCCGCTGGCCGGGGCGCAGCTGGAGTACTCGCTGCTCCAGCGCGGCATCGAACGGGAGGCGCTGCCCGCCGCGCTGGACGCCGGGGTCGGGGTGCTGGCCGGCTCGCCGCTCGGGCGCGGGGTGCTCACCGGCAAGTACCGGCACGGCATCCCGCAGGACTCGCGCGGCGCCTCGCCGTACCTGACCGGGTTCGTCCAGCCGTACCTCGGGGAGCGCTCGCGCCGGATCGTGGACGCGCTCGCCACCGCCGCCGACGGCCTCGCCAGCACCCCGCTGGAGGTCGCGCTGGCCTGGGTCCGGGACCGGCCCGGGGTGGCGAGCGCGCTGGTCGGGGCCCGGACGGTGGCCCAGCTGCAGGCGGCGCTGTCGGTGGAGGCGCTTACGCTTCCGGATGAGATCCGTGGTGCGCTGGACGACATCTCGTCGCCGGTGCACCGCTACCCGGACCAGGGGTGGACCGAGCTGTGACCCCGGGCCCGGGGCGTCGAGCAGAACCTGCAGTGGAGTGACCTTTGGAGCGGACGACGATGACTGACACGGGGAACGGCGCTCCGGAGGTGACGTCCGGGGCCCGGCTGAGCCCGGAGGAGAAGGCGGCGACGTTCGCGGCGCTGGCGCAGAAGATCCGCGGCATGCAGCCGGAGGACGCCGCGGCGAGTGCCGCGCGGGCGGGTGCCGCACGGGCGCAGGCCTCGATGGCGGAGGCTCCGGCCGAGGAGGCTCCGGCGGAGGACGCCCCGACCGGGGACGCCCCGACCGCGGACGCCTCGACCGGGGAAACGCCGGCTGCGGAAACACCGGCTGCTTCCGTTCCGGCCCCGACCCCGGCCCCGGCCGCTCGGGCCGCTCGCGTTCCCGCCCCGGCCACCCCGGCCGCTCCCGCCCCGGTGGTGTCCGACGAGCAGCGCGCCGAGGCGCTCCGCGTCACCGCCGAGGTGCTGACCGCCGGCGGTGCCCCGGCCGAGCTGGCGGCGGCCGCGGTGGCCGCGCTCGGCGAGGAGGCGCCCGTACGGCTGCGCGAGGACCCGTGGGCGGTGCTGGGCCTGCCCGGTGTCCGTCCCGAGCACGCGGACGGCTTCGCCCGGGGGCTGCTCGGCCCCGAGGCCGGCCCGGGCGACCAGCGCCGCGCCCGGGCGCTGGTGCCGTGGCTGCTGGAGCAGGCGGCGCTGCGCGGGCACTCGGCCCTGGAGCTCGCCGAGGTGGCGGCCGGGCTCGACCGGCTCCGGATGCCCGATCCGGCCGCCGCGATCCAGGCCGTCGTCGAGGACGGGCGGGTGCTGTCCTTCCAGGAGGAGCTGACCGGCGCCGAGGCGCGCGCGGCCGGGGGCGGCGAGGAGGACGAGGCGCCGACCCGGACGCTGCTCGCGCTGGAGGGGCCGGGTATGGCGGAGGACAGCCTCGCCGAGAAGCTGCTCCAGCTGATGGCCGCCTTCGTCCCGGGCGAGGACGCCGAGGCCGGGACCGACGATGCCGACGCCGGGGTCGAGGAATCCGACGCCGGGGCTGAGGAATCCGAGGCCGGGCGCTCCGCCGAGCGGGCCCCCGTCGCCCCCGGCCCGACCGCCTGGGCGGCCGCCGCCGAGGCCGCGCCGTCCTCCTCCGCGACCGCCCTGATCACCGCCGTCGCCGGGCACGCCCTGGTGCTGCACACCGGCGGCGAGGCCGCCCGCGCCGAGCCGGCCGCGCTGGTCGCCGCCGCCCGGGGCCTCGGGCTGCGGGCCTGGGCGGCCACCTGGACCGACCAGGGCCGGGACTCGCTCGCCGCGCTCACCGGAACCGGCGCCGAGGCCGAGGCCGAGTCCCCCGTGGTCACCCTCGCCGACCTGCTCTCCGGCGCCGCCGGCCCCGGCCGCGCCCCGGACGGCATGCTCGCGCTGGACCTGCTGGTCGTCCTGGACGCCCCGCTGCTGGACGTCGAACTGGCCGCCACCGTCCTGGAGTCGCTGGCCGACGGCACCCGGCTGGTGCTCAGCGGCGACCCGGGCCAGCTCTGGTCGGCCGGCCCCGGCCGGTTCTTCGCCGACCTGCTGGCCGCCAAGGCCTGCCCGGCCGTCGCCTCCCGCACCCCGGACTTCGGCCCGATCGGCGAGCTGGTCTCCGGCGTCGGCGTCGGCGAGCTCCAGCCGGTCGAGGCACCGGACAAGGAGGTGGTCATCCTGACGGCCAAGGACGCCGGCGAGGCCGTCCACCGCGCCGTCCAGCTGCTCACCGACTCCATCCCGCGCGCGCTGGGCATCCCGGTCGAGCAGGTGGTGCTGCTCACCCCGGGCCACGGCGGCCCGGCCGGCACCCGCGCGCTGAACGCCGCCGCCAAGGCCCGGCTGAACCCCGGCCCCGGCCGCTTCGGCGGCTTCGACCCGGGCGACCGGGTGGTCGAGTCCCCCGCGCCCGGCGTCACCCGCCCGGCCCGGGTGCTGGACGGCGACGCCACCGGCCTGCACCTGGAGTACCCGGACGGCTCGCGCCGGACCGTCCCGCCGGCCGAGGCCGGCCGGCTGCGGCACGGCTGGGCGCTGACCGTCCACCAGGCGGCCGGCCGGCGCTGGCCGGGCGCGGTCGTGGTGCTCCCGGAGGACGCCGCCCCGGCGCTCACCCGGCAGTGGGTCTACACCGCCTTCGGCCGCGGCGAGCGGCACCTGTCCGTGGTGCACGCGGCGGGCCCGGCGCTCGCCCAGGCCGTCGCCGAGCGCCCGGCGCAGCCGCGCACCACCCGGCTGCGGGCGCTCCTCGCCGAGAACGCCGCCTCCTCGGAGCACTGACCGGCATTCCGGCCGGCCGCGCCCCGACGGGCCGGGCCGGAACGCACGACGGGCGGGCCCGGTGATCCCGGGCCCGCCCGTCGGCCGTCCTGCGCGGCGTCAGTCGTCCGGGTCCTCGTCGTCGTAGACCTCGCTCACGTCGAACCGGCAGATCAGCAGCTGCGGGTCGGCGTGCTCGAAGGGTTCGGGCAGCCACTCGCCCGGCTCGGTCGGCTCGGCGGCCGCGACCCAGAGCGTCGAGTCGGCCTCCTCCAGGCCGAACTCCTCGCTGCGGGCGGCGATCTCGTCGGGCTCGTACTCGCCGAACAGCACGCCGATCGCGGCGTTCACCTCGCCCGCTCCGGCCCCGCCCGGGGTCAGCGAGTCGTCCAGCCGCTCGGCCTGGGCCCGCAGCCGCTTGGGGTCGACGACGTGGTAGTCGCGGCGGATCAACACGCTGATCGCCTCGGGCTGTTCGGGGCCGTGGTACCCGCCGGGGCCCTCGTCCCCGGGGATCTCGAAGGGCGTCACCTCGTCGTAGGCCTCGTACAGGAGCTGGTCGTAGGCGATGGCCGCCGTCGCGAGCTGCTCGTAGGCGGCGGTCACGGCGGGATCATCGGCTGCGTTGGGGCTTGACACCGCTTCCAGATGACGGTCGATGGCGGCCTTGACCGCCTCAGCGGCGGCGCGTACCTCGGCAATGGTGGGCTGCGCGGCATCAGACATGGTGCAGACGCTATCTCCCCGCGGTGCCGGTACGCACAGCGGTTGTCACCTACACCCGCGATTTCACCGCAACTTCCCCCCTGATGTCCGATCCGTTCCGGTTCGTCCTCCGGTGGCACCGGCGCGAAGCGGGCGCGGAGGGCGCGCACCGGGCCCGCCGAGGCCGTCCGGGTGCCGCTTCGCGCGCCGGGATCGGGGTATTCCCTTCACAGTGGCAACAGAACTGATGGACTGTCAGCGAAATGCCCGGGTCGCGGCCTTTCGGGCGGCCGCCTCCGCACCGGAGGACGGCCGGAAATACCCGGGCCGACTGTCCGGGGCAGGCCGTAGGCTTGCTCGAAGGTGATCCCCAGGAGGAGCGTTTTGACCCCACGGAAGCCGGTCCGGCAGCCGGAGTACGAGTACCAGTCCCTGCGCATGCCGCGCGGCACCACGCGCAACGCGGCGCGCCAACTGCTCACCGAGCACGCCGAGTACGGGCACTGGGAGCTCGACCGGCTACGGCTGTTCCCCGACGGCAGCCGGACGGTCCGGCTGAAGCGGCGGATCATCCGGCAGGTCCGGAGCTGGTGACGGGCGGGGCGCCGCGGGCCCGGGAGGAAGGCGCACCGAGCCCTCACGCACCCGCGGCCGCCCGTTCACTCGGCGGCCGCGGGTGCGTCGTCACTACGGCGGGCCCGGTCCCGGCGCCCGCCCGGGGCCCGTCAACGCCGCCCCGCGGACGCGAGTTCGAGGGCAGGCCCACGGCCTGCCCGGCGATTCGCGAGCCCGACCGGCGGCGTCGGACAGGCCCTGCCGACCCGTCCGGTCAGCGGGCGCCGGCCCGGGCCCGGCGGTAGAGCACGCCGCCGCCGAGCACCCCGATCGGCTACCGCCAACTGCGCCCCGGCGACCTGGTCTTCTGGACCACCAC